>JBILPP010000012.1:0-15199 GCA_044373765.1 Bacteroidia bacterium | reverse complement strand
TAAAACGGTTTCGTTAACCCGAAGTTGTAAATCGCATTTCTGCTCGATAACGCTGCTCCACTTTAATTTTACCAAACATTTGCTTTAAAATTACCTGTGGCCACAACCTAATTTCATTATTATTTTTTGGCAATAGAAAGTCGCCCCCTTCTTTATATGTTTGATAACTTCCACCGCCAAGGCCCACTTTTAAATCAGGGTTAACTTTATATATCAACCCCGCCTTGTACTCGTAATAATGAAAATGATTGTAAAGCTTGAGTGAACGCAATTGTGCCTCGCCAAAAAAGTTAAGTTTTGTGTTGTGGTTATATTGCAGGTTTATGATGTTCCATGAACCCAAGCCTGTTGTTTGCGAAAAGGTGTTTTTTGTAAAACAAAAAAATAGGAGTGTACCTATACAAAGTTGTTTCATTTAATTGTAATTTTTATAGGAGGCCTATTCGTTTGATGGGTGCTGTTGAATAGTGGCAAACATTCTTACCAGTTTGTTTTTTATAATGTTTTTTTGGCTGGAACAATGGCCTAAAATTAGTCCTTGTTCTGTAGACTTGGATACAAAACACTTTTGGTAGGAATGTGTGCTTAAGTTGTGTTCGTTTAGCAACGAAACCAAGTCTTTATCAACCCATCCATTGTTAAAGGTGATGAGTGATTGAAGGTTAAGCACTTCGCTGGGAGCAATAGTAAAGCCCGACCCCTCAAAAACTTCATTAAAGGTTTGGGTAAAAAATAGTTTCCTTTCTCGGGTAACATGGATGAGGTTGTTGAGGTGGTTATGTAAAAGTTTTTTTTCGATAAATTGATTTAGTACAAATTGGATAGAAGGAGCCACAAAACGATGTGAATGTTTTAACATCAACTCCAACGGTAATTTAAGTTTGTGTGGAACAACCATGTATCCAATCCTTAATGAAGGATGCAGTATGCGATTAAACGTTCCTAGGTAAATAGTTCTTTGTTGTTTATCTAGACTAAATAAGGAAGGTATGGGGTTATCCCAATTGTTCAACTCATGTTCGTAATCATTCTCAATAATAAACGCCTTTTTTTCGTCAGCAATAGCCAATAACTCCAATCGCCTATCTATTGGCATTTTAATGCCTAAAGGATAATGACATGATGGTGTAACATGGATTAATTTAGGCTTGAGTATTGTCTTTTTTAGAAATTCTGCACTAATTCCTTTTTTATCTAAAGGTATACCGATGGTATTAGCCATTAGGCCTTTGAAAACTGCATTTACATTAGGGAAAGTTGGATTTTCAATACAAACGGTTTCTCCAGGGTTTACCAATAACGTTCCTGTTAAATATAACGATTGTAATGAACCAGATACGATGAACACTTGATCAGGATCACATTGAATATTGCGGGTTAGGTTTAAATAATGAGCAATATTTAATTTCAATTTTTCTACACCCGAAGATGGCGCGTAGGAGAGGTTGGAAAACTTGATTTCTTTCCAATACATGTTGGTTAGGTTTTTCCATTGTGCCACAGGAAAAATATCTAATGGAGGTAACCCAGGACTAAACGCTAAACTTTCTCTACTATTGGAAACATTTGAATCACTTAGTTTCAAAAAGGATTTTCCAATCTCCGAAAGTTGCTTGTAATCAGTTTTTTGTTCTGGGTTTATCTTAACCTGTTTTTGCTCTTTGGGTTTTACCTGGTAGCCTGAGCTTTTTAAAGAAATAATGAGTCCGTCTAATAGTAAAATATCATATGCCCTCAGAACGGTGCTCCTCGAAACACTTAATGCATCAGCTAGCTTACGGGTAGGTGGCAATAACGCATTTCCTGGAACCTCCATTTTAATAATCATCTTGGAGAGCAATTTATATAATCGAATATATAACTTATCTTGTTTTATTGATTCTGATTTTACGGTGATGTTTTGATATTCTGTAACTATTTTCTTTAACAATACTGGCATAATTGGTATTTTAATAATTAAATAATTGGTATGCCAAATATACTTATTACCCATATTACTTTGTGTGGTGCCAAATAAAAAATTAGCTTATTAAAAATTGCTTCATATGAAAAAAAACTTACTCCTTTTTCTTTTTGCCTTTTTAACTTGTGCAAGTTTACATGCCCAACTTATTATTAATGAAGTATTGTATGATCCTTCCAATACAGCTCTAGAAGGTGATGCCAACGGAGATGGGTTATATGATCAAACTAAAGATGAATTTATTGAATTTGTTAATATGGGTAACAGCCCTTTAAATATTAGCGGATATCAAATTTGGGATGATACGCTTATTGGTTCTTTGGTATATGTTTTTCCTATAGGAACAATTGTACAGCCCCAGGCTTCATTGGTTGTTTTTGGCGGTGGCACACCAATTGGTTTCTTTGGTGGGGCAACAGTACTAGCAGATACCGGATTGAGTGGGTTAAGTCTAGCCAATACAGGCGAAATTATAACAATCAAAAATGACTTAGGAATTACCCTTTTGACATTTAATTCTGATGCGCTTTCCAATAATCCCAACGAGTCATATACTAGAAACCCAGATCTAACTGGATCTTTTGTACAGCATAACTCCATTAATACGAAAAAGTTTTCTCCCGGTACTAAAACAGACGGTACCAATTTTGTTACGTTAGCCACTAAGTTGGTAACTTTTAAAGTGGATCTTAATAAATACAATGGCACTTTTGATAGTGTATTTGTAGTTGGTAATTTTAACCAACATTGCAACAGTTGTAATCCCATGTTGGATGGAAACAAAGACGGGTTATATGAAGTAAGCATACCCATTTTAAAAGATACACTTGAATATGTTTTCAAATTAAAATCAGGCAGCAGTTTTTTGCAAGAGCAATTTTTAACCGTGGAAGCTTGCACTCAATTAAGCGGTTCAACCATTACTAGGCATCTTATTCTGAAAGGTGATAGCACTTTAAAAAGTGCTTGCTTTGAATCTTGTAGCTCATGTGCCAATCATTTATCTTTAAAAGGCGTTACAGATTTTATTACACCTTTATTGGGTGCATCAGGCAAATCTGTATTTGTTATTGCAGATACCCTAATTCCTAATTTAGGTATATATGGTTTAGGAATAGCGAATAATGGAGGAGGAACTAATGGCCAAGAATATCGTTTCCCAGAAATTACGGTGAGTAAAGGAAGCAAAATTTTGGTGGTAAGGGACTCTGCTGCTTTAGCGGCTTACATGAGCAGTTGCTGGTCTAATTTTAATGTTGTATTAGTAGATACAGTAGGAGTAATTAATCATAATGGAAATGATGCTGTTGAACTATTTAAGGTAGGAGAAGTAGTGGAAACCTTTGGTGATATTAACCAAAATGGCATTGGCCAACCATGGGAATATACAGGATCATGGGCATTTAAGAATAGCCAAGAAACTTGGGTTTTTGGCAGCATAAATTGCACGGATAGCTCTTCAACAATTTTAAATGCTAAATGTATTTTCCCAATATGTGCACTAATAAAAGCAACTTCAATTGAGGTTACAAGTCAAGGAAATACATCAACCATAACTCAAAATGGAGGTACCCTTCAGATGATTGCCAATGTGTTTCCTCAAACAGCAGAAATTAAAGCGGTTTCTTGGTCTGTGAATGATGAAGATATTGCTGTCATATCCAGCGATGGCCTCTTAAAGGCACTAGCAGACGGAACGGTAATTGTTACAGCAACCGCAATTGATACTGCGGGCGTTAAAGGAACTAAAAGTATTACCATTACTGGTCAAACCAGTGGATTAAGCGAGCCACAAAAGACTCACATAAAACTATATCCTAACCCAGTTATGGATGTGCTTTATATTCAATCCAATCATGCTGCAAGTAACTTTAACGTGTATTCTATTCATGGTAAATTGATCCAGTCAGGAAAGTTTGAATCTAATCAAGTTGATTTGAGCGCTTTGGAAATGGGTCTTTATTTGTTAGATGTAAAAATAAACGAGGAATGGATTCGCTATAAAATTATTAAAAGTAACATCGCTCAATAAACTATTTATGAAGGGAAAAATTAATTTTTTGATGGGGATTTGTTCCCTTTTCATTTTTGGATCATGCAAAACAGAGGATGTTAAACCCATTGTGTTGCCTGATAGAGGAAGTTTGGTGAGTTTATCTGTTAATACTTTAGCAATTGCTGAAGCTGGCGGTACGGCTGAGTTAACAGCTACCTTGTCTAAGGTTGCTACAAGTAATATTGAGGTTAAACTATTGTATACTGGTAAGGCAACCTTTGGCCAAGATTACAGCTCAAACCTTACCCTGATTATTCCAGCAGGAAGCATTTCCAATAGCACTACTTTAATAGCCATTCAAGATACAATAAAAGAAGGTATGGAAGATATTAAAATAGCTATAGATACTGTTTTGGGTGGAGGCGAAGATGGTACCCAACTTGTTGATATAAGTATTGAAGATGATGACGCTCCTTCAACTGTAAATTTAATTTTGAATGAAATTTTATACGATCCATCGAATGTTGGTTTAGACGGAGATGCTAACGGAGATGGTGTTTATACCCAAGCCGGAGATGAGTTTATTGAATTGATTAATTATTCGTCAAAAGTAATTGATTTAAGTGGTTATAAAATATTTGATGCTGGAGGCTTAGCCTCTGGAACCCCCAATCATTTGATTCCTGCTGGCACTATTTTGGAACCCCAAAAAGCATTGGTTGTATTTGGAGGGGGTTCCCCAGCTG
The DNA here is from genome assembly GCA_044373765.1 of Bacteroidia bacterium. Classification (GTDB taxonomy): domain Bacteria; phylum Bacteroidota; class Bacteroidia; order UKL13-3; family UKL13-3; genus UBA6183. The sequence continues at coordinate 10,494 of JBILPP010000012.1, read as the reverse complement.
GTACTTTTGGAGGCGCTCTCGTACAAAAATCAACATCGGGCGACTTAAACCTTAACAATGCGGGTGATGTATTAACCATTAAAGATACTGCAGATAATGTGGTACTCACATATGATATCACTCCTCTGTCAGATAACCCCAACGAGTCCTATACGCGTAATCCCGATTTACTAGGTGATTTTATACAACATTCCCAAATCCCATCTACCAAAAAATATTCACCAGGTACCAAAATTGATGGTTCGCCATTTTAAGTAATAAGTCATGATAATTTATATAGGACTTTTTATTGCTATCATTTTTATTGCCTTAGTGGTAAGATTATTACTAAAGGATTTTTTTCCTCAGGCGGTATTGCTCATTGCTGGAATTGGGATGTTGTTGGTTGCTGGTTTTCTAAAAAAAGGAATTCCTTCGGCTGAAGTGAGCAGTGGGCTTATAGTTTTGGATATTTTTGAATACATCAAAGAATCGTTTTCGAAAACGAATGCGGGAGTAGGCTTAATGATTATGACCATTGGAGGCTTTGTTGCCTATATGGATAAAATTGGCGCATCAGAAGCTCTAGTAAGAGTGGCTCTAAAGCCATTGGCCTTCTTAAAAAAACACCCCAATCTGGCATCAATTGCCGTTATTCCAATTGGGCAACTGATTTTTATTTGTATTCCTTCTGCTGCAGGCTTTGGCTTGCTTTTAATGGCCTCTGTGTTTCCAATTTTAGTTAATTTGGGTGTAAGTAGAATAGCGGCTGTTTCTATTATTACTGGCTGTACATCTTTTTGCATTGGCCCTGCTTCGGTTATTACCGCATCAGCAGTTCAAATTGCACAAATTGAAACTGTACCATATTTCATTAATTTACAAATTCCTATTGCTATCATCCTAAATCTGGTACTAATGGTTACCTATTTCTTCGTTAACAAGTATTATGATGAAAAGGATAAGCTTCATCCTATTGAGGTGAAAGCAAAACCAAAACCAACAGAGGTGGCCCCCACCATTTATGCGTTATTGCCTGTTTTGCCGCTTATTTTGTTGCTCACTTTTTCTGGTGTTTTCACCATTCTTCCTATTAAGTTAACCATAGAAACCACCACAGCCATGCTATTGAGTTTGTTTGCAGGATTAATGTTTGAATTAATCAGAACTAAAAACCTGAAAGCAGTCTTTGCATCTTTTAAAGTGTTTTTAGACGGCATGGGCGATATTTTCAAATCCGTAGTTACCTTGATTATTGTAGCAGAAATTTTTGCCAATGGATTAATTGCCCTTGGTTTTATGGATGGGCTCATTACCATTTCGCAAGGCGCAGGACTAGGTGCCAAGGGGATTGGAATATTAATGACCCTAATGATTTTTTTCGCTGCAATATTAATGGGAAGCGGCAATGCTGCCTTTTTCGCCTTTGGTCCACTTATTCCAAGTGTAGCTAAACAGTTTGGCGTGTCAAGCACATCTATTTTATTACCCATGAATCTTTCCGCTTCCATGGGGAGGGCTATTAGTCCAATTGCAGGTGTACTTATTGCAACAGCAGAGGTTGCAGGTGTACCCGTTATGCAAGTGGTTAAAAGGAATTTGATTCCTGTTATTGCTGTTTTACTTACCTTACTAATTTACCATTTTGGTTTATGCTTTTAATTAAAAATGCTTTCGTTTACGCTCCTCAACCTTTAGGAAATAAAGATATTCTAGTTGGTGCAGAGAAAATTCTTGCCATAGAAGATTCCATCAGTAACCCCAATAACATGTTTAAAGAATGGGATGCTAAAGGAAAAACGGTCACTCCTGGTTTTATCGATCAGCATATTCATATTATCGGTGCAGGTGGTAAACACGGATTCGGGTCCATGACACCAGAAATTTCAATGTCAGATTTGATTGCCTGCGGATCCACCACTGTTGTGGGGTTGTTAGGCACTGATGGTTCTGCTAGGAGTATAAAAAGTTTATATGCCAAAACAAAATCGCTATCAAGCGAAGGCATTACCGCTTATATGTTTACGGGTTATTATGGATTAGACCCTGTTCATATAATGCAATCGGTACAGGATGATATGGTATTTATTGACCCTGTTTTGGGTTGTAAAATTGCTATTGCTGATATCAGATCATCTTATCCTACTGATTTGGATTTATTAAGAATTTTACGGGCAGTAAAAGTGGGAGGGATGCTTGCCAACAAAAAAGGTATTTTGCACATTCACTTGGGTAACCTTAAAACAAAAATGGATACATTGTTCAGGCTCGTGCAAGAACATGAATTCCCAATAGCTCATATCTCTCCTACCCATGTTGGACGTACAAAAGAGTTGTTTGAGCAAGCTATTGAATTTGCCAAATTAGGTGGAATGATAGATTTAACAACCGGGGCATCTAAGTATACTGATCCATACAAAGCGGTATTGTATGCACTAGAAAAAGGAGTGTCTATTGATAAAATTACCTTTAGCAGTGATGGTAACGCTGGCTTGGATAAATTAGACGAAAATGGAAATTTAATTGGTTTCAGACGAGCCGTAATTAATCAAAATTACCTACAGGTAAAGGAGTTAATTAACCATGGCCAAGTGAAATTGGAAGATGCTATTAAACTTATCACCATCAATCCTGCTATTAACTTAGGACTTAAAAATAAAGGATCTATTAAGGTTGGTAGTGATGCCGATTTTTGTTGCCTAGACGCTGATTTTAACTTAATAGATGTCTTTGCTAGAGGCAAACAAATGATGGAAAACACACAAGTTATTGTTAAAGGCCATTTTGAATAACGTAACCATGAAAATACAATACTTTGTTTTCTCTCTGCTTATTGTTTTGGTTAAGTTAAGTGTGGCTCAAAATCTGGAATTGAATAAATATAAGTTTGGCGAAGGGCTAAGATTTACAGATAAAAATAGTTCAACTTATAATATTGGTGTATACATTCAACCATCACTAGAAATTAAAAAATATGTGAATGATACACCTATAGATCCTTACTTAAGGTTTAGGATAAGGAGGTTACGATTTAGGATGGAAGGGAATCTTCCAAAGTATAAAATGGAATACCGTCTTCAAGCAGAGTTTAGCGGTAATGCCGAAATTGGTGATGAAAATAGCCGCGCACTTTTTGATGCGTGGTTGGCATACCATCCCACCCCTTTTTTAGAAATTAAGTTTGGGCAGAGCTCATGCCCAACCGAAAACTTAGAAATATTAATGACTTCTAACTCCTTGCAATTACCCGAAAGAAGCAGGCTTACTTCTGCATTCGCTGTGGCCCGAGATTTTGGACTATTTGTATCAGGTGAGTTTAAAGCCACTAAGAACCTCATTTTTAAACCAGCTTTGGCTGTTACATCTGGGGATGGGAACAATGCTTTTAAGAAAGATTTAGGGGGATTAAAATATGGTGGGCGACTTGATATTTTAACTTTCGGAAAGTTTACCAATTTTGGACAGTTCAGGCAGGTTGATATGGTGAGGGAGCTAACGCCTAAATTATTAATTGGCTTAACTTACAGCACCGCTTTTGGCATAAGCAGTAGAAGAGGAGAATCTAATGGTGCTATTGTATACCGCGATAGCGCAGGAAATAATGCATTGCCCAACTACACCAAATTTGGAGTAGATTTTTTGTTTAAGTATAAAGGATTAAGCCTTATTGGAGAATTTGTAAGCAGCAGTGCCAGTGTTCCTAAAACTATTTACACCAGGGTAAGAAACGATGGTACAACTTCTACTTCCTTTTTGGTTAATGGAGTTGAAAACATTGACAGTTATGTGAGAGGAAGAATGATGCTCGGAAATGGATATAATATTCAAGGTGGATATATATTTAAAAATAGAATCTCTGTTGATGCCCGATATACTTATTTGGATGCTGCTGTTCATTCTTTTTTAAATAATCCTACCGTATACAATAGACCCAAATATTACACCCTTAGCTTATCAAAATACTTATCACGTGGTTATGGGTTTAAAATACAAGGTTCTGTTACTTATGTAGAGTTAGCGCCTGGCAGTTTAGATGTAATAGGCAAGCCAATTACCAACAACGAATGGATAACAAATATTATAGCAACGCTATCATTCTAATGAAACAACGGATAGGATTTATATTAATTGCAATGATGTTATTGGGCTTTGTACAAGACTTTAGTCCACAATCCAAAGAGATAACAACTAAGTTTTTTCCTGAAATGGAAATCGATATTCATACTCCTGCCTTCCAGAAGTCCAAAGGCTTTACCAACTATGATGAATTGATTTCTTTTTTAACTAAGTTACAATTGAAGTACCCCTCCATTATGAGTTTCCGCTACATTGGCAATAGCCAGAAGGGGAAACCTATCCCATTAGTTAGGCTTTATAAAAACAGTAGCGAAAAAAAGCTCAAGGTTTGGTTTCAAGGAGGTTTGCATGGCGATGAAATGGCCAGCACCGAAGGGGTCTTGTATATTTTGGATAAGTTATTAAACGACCCCAACTACGGCTATTTGTTAAACAGGCTGGAAATTGTCCTTGTTCCAATGGCCAATATTGATGGCTATGAAAAAGAAGACAGATATGCAGCCAATGGCCTCGATTTAAATAGAGATCAAACCAAATTAATTATTCAGGAAAGTATTTTTCTTAAACAAGCATTTAGTGATTTTAATGCTGATATCGCAGTTGATTTTCATGAGCATAGGCCATACCGCAAGGAGTTTACCCAATACGGTACGATGGGTATTACATCTAGGCCCGATGTGATGTTTATGACCTCTGGAAATTTAAATGTTCCTCAAAAATTAAGAAATTACACCAATCAAAAGTTTGTAGAAAACGCAAAAAAAGAACTAGATAAAGTCGGACTAGTTCACAGAGAATACCTCACACCTGAAAAAGTGATGGGCGATATTCACTTCAATCAAGGATCAAATAATGCCCGGTCAAGTGCTACCTCCTATGCACTTTCTAATGCCGTGGCAAGCCTTATAGAGGTAAGGGGAGTTGGACTTGGAAGGACTTCTTTTAAACGAAGAATTCAAACCACCTTTTTAATAGGTATGTCATACTTAAATTCGGCATACAATAATGTAGACGAGGTAAAAGAAGTGCTTAAGCCAGATTTATTACTTAATGAATTGGCTGTAGTTACAAGTAAAAAGCAAATAGTTACTCAACCATTAACAGTTATTGATTTGGAAACAGTAAGCGAAATGCAAATTGAGGTTGAAATACATAATGCCTCTGAATCAAGTCCTGCATTAACCCGCAAACGCCCTGTTGCTTATTTATTAGATGCAAGTCAATCTGCTTTAATTGAAAAATTAATCATTCTTGGATTAAAGATAGAAAAACTGCCAGTTAGTGTTTTTGTTGATGTAGAAACCTACACGGTTAAATCCTTTTCTAGGGCAGCAGAAAAGAATGAAGGTGTGTTTGAGCAAAAAGTAAAAACTGAAGTACAAACCCAGTCGTTAGCCTTACCTAAGGGCACTTACTTTGTTGATATGAACCAAGAGAATGCAAGTTTGGCCATTGAAGTATTAGAACCAGAGGCAGCCAATGGCTTTATTCGTTTTGGCATATTACCGACCCAATTAAATGCTGTTTTACCTATTTATAGATACCTGAAAAATGAAAAACTATTCTAATATCAAAATCCTTTTTTTAGGAATCCTTTTAGCATGTAAGTTTAGCTTATATGCCCAAGAGAATGTCTCTGTTGAGCCTAGTTTTGAGATGGGTCAGGGTCTCCGCTTCAATTTTAACAATGGCGATTATCAAGTTAAAATTGGCGGTATGATTCAGCCCCAAATTGCTTTTATAAAAGACAGTACAGCTGATGCGAGCTATTTTTTAAACTCAAGACGTACTTATTTTAATGTGAGTGGAAAAGCAATTAAAGAAAAGGTTAGTTTTTTATTGCAAACAGATTTTAGTTTAACCTCCCCTTTAATGGATGCATGGGTTTGTTATAAGCCTTACAAGCAACTGAGCATTACTATGGGGCAGCAACTTGCTTTTACCAATAACCGCGAGATGTCCATTATGGAAACTCAATTTCAGTTTGTTGACAGAAGTATTCTGAGTACACAATTTAGTTCTTTAGGAAGAGAATTCGGGGTGTTTATTGAATCAAGTTTTAATTTAGGTAAAATGATAGTTTCACCCAAAGCTGCAATTACCTCTGGTGATGGCCGAAATTCATTTGGCTTAAGCAGCACCGATTATGATTTAGGTGGAGTTAAATACGCAGGCAGATTAGATTTTCTTCCATTGGGTAATTTTTCTGAGGGAAATGAACAAGTGATAGCCGATATAAAATATGAACCCTCTCCTAAAATAGTATTGGGCGCTGCTGGAAGCATTAATAAAGGGGCAAGCCACTCGACAGGAGAAGGCCACGGTAGTTTTTTATTGTATGATACTGCAGGGCAAAACAAATTACCCGATTACCGTAAATTGTATTATGATGTTTTGATTAAGTATAAAGGCTTTTCAGTATTAACTGAATTTGTTATTGCAACTGCTAAAATTGAAGAAGGAACTTATTTTGACCAAACAGGTATTGATCTAGTTAAGACAACAGAAATTAGCGAGCGGCTAACTTTGGGTACTGGCTTTAATACACAAATAGGTTATGTACTTAATAAAAAGTACGGGGTTGATGTGAGGTATGCTAAATTAACACAAGAGTTTTCCGGTAATGTAAATTCGGTTTTGCAAAACCAAGAGGAAATTACTTATGGTTTTACAAGGTATTTTAATGAAAACAATTTGAAAGTAAACGCCTCGTTTACTCACCTCAAGGTTGGCAATGCAGCTACATCTTTAATCGGTAATCTATATGTGCAATTACTTTTTTAATTTCACATACCAAAGTATCCACTCCCAATTTATATACTCCAATAACATCTATACTACATGACCATTTTATTTAAGGGAATGTTCCGACACCTCACCTTTTATGTGCTCGTTGCAATTGTTTCTGGTATCAGTGTTGGACATTACAATCCTGAGTTAGGACTCAAGTTGGAGTTTATTGGAACTGCTTTTATTCAAGTTATTAAACTGTTTATTCCACCCATCATTTTTTTTACGATTGTGTTGGGCATTAGCTTTATGGGAGATCTTAAAAAAGTAGGACGAATAGGTTTAAAATCATTAATCTATTTCGAAATTATTTCTACTTTTTCATTGGCCATTGGTATTGCAGTTGCGCTAATTTTAAAACCAGGAAATATTAATCGCACAAAAATACCTATTGGCGATGTTTCAAAATATACCCATCATGGCAAGGTGCCATTTAGTTGGTTAAATTTCATCCAATCTAATATCACCATTCAAATATTATTGGTAGCCTTATTGGTAGGCATTATTCTTAATTTATATACCAAGAAAGCGCCCATCATTAAAGTGTTCACTTATACTTCAAAAAAAGTTTTTTTATTGCTTAAATATGTCATGTATTTAGCCCCTGTTGCCGCTTTTGGTGCCATGGCCTTTACCGTATCCAAGTTTGGGTTAAACACCCTAATTCCATTAGGTAAATTGCTTATGAGTGTATACATCACCATGGGCATTTTTATTTTTCTGGTACTAGGTGCTATCATGAAATATTATGGTTTAAGTAATTGGAAATTTTTAAAATACATCAAGGAAGAAATTTTAATAGTATTGGGCACCTCTTCATCAGAAACAGCTTTACCTAATATTATGCATAAATTAGAAAAAGCGGGTTGCAGCAAGCCCATTGTAGGATTGGTTATACCTGTTGGATACTCTTTTAATTTGGATGGAACCTCTATTTACCTTAGTATGGCCACCATTTTTTTAGCGCAAATTTACAATGTGCCTCTCAGCTTTGGCGAAATGGCCCTAATACTAGGTGTATTAATGATTACTTCTAAAGGTGCAGCAGGAGTTACAGGCAGCGGTTTTGTGGTACTGGCCTCTACGTTGGCTTCTATGGATTCAATTCCTTTGGAAGGACTCGGTTTTTTATGGGGGGTTGATAAGTTTATGAGCGAAGGACGGTCGATTACAAATCTCATTGGAAATGCCATCGCCACCATAGTAATTGCCAAAAGTGAGAATGAATTTGACCATGATAAATTTAACACAGCTATTAATGAATAGCATAAAAAAACGACCAGCCACATAGATGACTGGTCGTTTTTCAAAATAAATAGTAAATTAGTTTGCTTTGATAATTCTTTTGGTAATGGTTGTTTCACCTTGGTATAGCTTAATAAAATAGATGCCATTACGCAATTCTTGAGCGTTTAAATTACCTGAGTAGTTGTTAATAGTTTGACTCAAAACCACTTTGCCCATCATGTCTACTATTTCAGCATGTGTAATGATATTGTTCGCGTTAATTGCAATTTGATTGTTAAAAGGATTTGGACTTGTTGTGGCTGCACCTTTAGTATTGGTTACCGATATGATATTGGAATAATTGAATTTACCATCATAATCCATTTGTTTTAAACGGTAAAATGCGCTTTCATCCGAACCATACTCAAATGCATACTTACTCATTGCATTTGAGTTTCCTGCACCTTTTACAAACCCTGCCGTTTCAAAAATTTCGCTATCTACACTTCTTTCAATTTCAAAACCGCTGTTGTTTATCTCTGTTGAAGTTGTCCAAGAAATTAGGGTAGTATTAGACCCTGTAATTTGCGCCTCAAATGAGGTTAATTTTACTGGTAAAATAGTATTATTCCAAGCATTTGAAACACGGATTCCGTCAATTCTCCCAATCATTGATCCGATGGTACCTTGACGGATGGCTACAGCATTTAACGTAACAATATCTTGAGTAGAAATATCCGAAGTAACAATGGTTGGTGTACTAGGCTCTGAAGTAGGAATTGTAGTTCCAAAAGGGAAAATATAAGTTGAAATGGTATCTAAGAAATTAGGGTCGAAGCTATATTTAATAACCACCAAAAGGGTAGTATCCAAAGGATAATTGATAGGCGAATATACAGGTGTTGCAGACGAACCTTTGTTGGCACCTATGTTAAAAGTATTGGCCGTACTTCCTGCTTTTATATAATGCCTGCCCCTGAATGAGGTAATGGCACTGGTATCTAAAAGGTGGAAAAAATAATCTGCGGCAGCTCCACCATTGTTTGACATGTTTAATAAAAATGAAATATAAACTTTCCCTGAAGTATACGGAGTTATAGATCGGTTGGCATCTTCTCTACTTCCTGTAAGAAAGCTGAACTCGGCTGATCCGCCAACGCCTGAAGAAAAGTAGCCAGGAAAACTTAGCGAAGTACTTTTGTATGAAATTGGTCCACCAGTACCGCTGTGTCTCCTCCAATTACCTCCTCCAAAGGCTGGATTAGTAAGCGTGTCTGCGCTTGTACCAGTAATAGCTCCATAAGCAAAATTCTCAATAGTGGTTTGAGCAAAAATACTTGTGGTAAGGGTAATTCCCACGAATAGTTGAAGTATTCTTTTCATTGTTTTTTGGTATTTAATTGTTTAGTGTTATTGATAAAGATAGTTGGCCGCAGCCGCTGATGTTCCTGAAAAATCATGTCCTATTCCTTTTAAAGAATAGTATTTCCAATTAAAGGCGCTATTGCTTTGTATAGCTGCTGCCCTTGATTGGGTGTAAAAATGTTGAGCCCTTGTAAATCTGTTTAATCCTTGTTTGTCTACAATTTCATTATGCCTTAAATCACTCGAGTTAGGGTCAATATCCAAATCACCAACTATAACAAATACTTTTTTATTAAACAGGTTGTTGTAGTTGCTTAACTCTACTGGACTGTGTTTGGTACCATACGGGAAACTGATGCTGTTATCAAACATCGTGTACCAACCAGATGAGGCGGTAACCAACCTGTTTATTTTAGCCAACGGCTTATACAATAAATAACGATGTACAAACTGTCCACCTGCCGAGTGTCCAAATACATCATACGAGTTTAATGAGCTACCAATGCCAGCTTTCATAAAATTAAAAATTGGCTCAATAGCCGAAAACGTCCAGGCCGTTTCTTGGTTCAAAGTACTTGGTGAAGGATTATCTCCATCCACAAATATGTTTCCTAAATTATAACTATCAGCGGTAGGGTAATATTGGACGCTAAATTCTGGAGCAATAATGATAAAACCCAATTTATTAGCATTAGCAATCATTTCATCCCTACAATATTGGGCATTGCGATCTGTTCCATGAAACACCAATAAAATGGGCGTTAATGTGGTTGCATTCGCTGGAACATGATAATACAACCTAATAGGGTTGTTTTTTAAAGGGGCGTAATCTGAAAATAATAAATCAGCTGTTCCTTTCATTTTTGCAGGTTCAGCGGGAGTTTCAATAGGTGAATTGGTTATGGCTAATTCGTCTTCTTTGCATGAACTCCACCAGGTGCAAAACCCTATGGTAATCAATACAAACAAGATGGTTTTCAAGCTCTTCATGCCGTGAAAATAGTGGTTTTATCACGTTCGATTAACATACCAATAATAAATAAATTTACATACCAG
>JBILPP010000169.1:0-4568 GCA_044373765.1 Bacteroidia bacterium | reverse complement strand
TATTTTTCTGCCATGCGTTGCAACACCGCTTCACGTGTAGTTTGTTCTGTAATGCCAAAAAACACGCGGCCCTGTTTATCAATCGTGATTTGCATAATTCCTGACTCAGGAAGTTTAATCTCACTGATAGATGATGGTGTATCGACTACAACCGGTTCATCGGGTTTGAATTTTGTTGCAAGCATAAAGAAAGTAAGCAGCAAGAAGGCAACGTCAGTCATTGCCGTCATGTCCACACTTGTGCTCTTACGAGGTACTTTTACTTTAGGCATCTTAATTTATTTAAAAGATTGAAAGATTTTGAAATTACGTGGCTGAATAAATTTCAACCAAAAACCTCCATCTATTATTTTTTATGTGCTGCAGCAAAAGTCTGTGTAATACTAAAACCTGCTTCATCAATTGTGTAAGTGATTTTATCGATTTTAGTAGTAAATACGTTGTACATAATAGTAGCAACCGCTGAGTTACCGATACCTAAAGCGGTATTGATTAGCGCCTCAGAAATACCATTTGCTAGAGCTGTAGAATCAGGAGAGCCTGAAGTTGCTAGCGCAGAGAACGCCTTGATCATACCAATTACCGTTCCTAATAAAGCGATTAAGGTAGATACTGAAGCCATGGTAGCAATAATTACCAAATTTTTCTCAAGCATTGGTAATTCTAAAGATACTGACTCTTCGATTTCTTTCTGAATAGCTAATACTTTTTGATCTTTGTCCAATTCAGTATTGGCTTCCATTTCTTTGTATTTATGCAAAGCTGATTTTACAACATTGGCTACAGAGCCTTGTTGAACATCACAATCGGCTATGGCAGCATCAATATTTCCGCTTGCCAAGTTAGCTTGAACTTTGCGAACAAATGATTCTGCCGAACCTTTACCTGCTGCTTTACCTATAGTTAAAAAACGTTCGATAGAGAAGGTAATACTCATTAATACCAAAGAAATAAGGATTGGCACAATAAACCCTCCTTTGTATATTAATCCTAATACGTGGTTAATGCCATCAGGAACAGGATGCTTGGTTGGATCATTGCCTTCGAAGTTGGCAGGGTTACCTAAAACAAACATGTAAATTAAAATGGCTACTACTACTAGTACCGGGATAGCAAATGATGCGAACATTGCGCTGAATTTGCTTTCTGATTTTTGTGTTTGAACTTTGTTCATTTTGTACAAATTTTTAGAGGATGCAAAAAAACTAATTTAATTGATAAATGAAAGTATTTGTGGGAAAAATTAAAGTATTGCGGGGGCTTAATTTTCAATGCCTTAACGTCAAGTAACGTAAATATAATACATCACAAAAGTAAAATATTACTTACAAAGACGCTTAAAGTCTTCTTTTAGTTAACGAAAACCTAAAAAATAATCAATTATTAAGGTTCAAATTAACGTTTGCAATTCTTCATTTTAAATAAAATCAAATGAAGAATTCGGCTCTAGTACTATTTATAAATCTGATTAGATGTTTTATTTCAAGATCTGCATTAACACATCCGGTACTATTGTTATACCTATTGTTGCTATAGCACAAATAATGGCTACAACCATATATGTTGGGTGTATAACCAATGTTTTATCATTTGCTGGTTGACTGTACATAGCTATAATCACTTTTAAATAATAGTAAACCGCAATTATTGAGTTAATAACCGCAAACAATGTTAATGTGACGTATCCATTCCTGATGGCCTCACTAAATATGTAGTACTTGCCTAAAAATCCGGCAAATGGAGGTATACCAGCCAAAGAAAGCATGAATATACTTATTAAAGCAGCCGCAAAAGGATTCTTTTTAGCTAATCCATTAAATGCTTCTACATTTTCACTATGGTTACTTTTAAAAGTCATGATGGCTATTGCAAATAAACCAATGGTTGCAATGGCATAAGCTGCAGCGTAAAAAAACACAGAAGATGCCGCATTTGTTTGTGAGCTTAATACACCTAACAGCATGTAACCCGCATGTGCAATACCTGAGTAGGCTAAAATACGTTTTACATTTATTTGACTTAACGCTGTAACGTTGCCTACCATAATTGTGGCTCCTGTAACTATTATTAGCAATGGTTCTACGTAGTACATTGTGCCTCCTAAACAATGGCTGAATAAACGATATAAAGCAGCAAAAGCAGCTACTTTAACCAATGTACTCATAAAAGCAGTAATTAATGCTGGTGCTCCTTCGTAAACGTCAGGACTCCAAAAATGGAAAGGAACCGCAGAAACTTTAAATAACATTGCGAACAGGAGCATCGTTACACCCAAATAAAACATTGGTGCAATTTCTCCCACGGTTATGTATTTACTTATACCTTCTAATTCAAAAGTTCCACTAGCCCCGTATATTAAAGCAATACCAAACAGCAAAAATCCTGATGCAAAAGCACCCATTAGAAAGTATTTCATACCTGATTCATTGCTACGTGTATCAAATCTGCGGCTACCAGCCATGATATATAGTGAAATGGATAGTATTTCTACACCTAAAAACAACATGGCCATGTTGTTGTAGCTAAACATTACCAGTGCGCCACATAAAACAAATACCATAATTGACAAGTAATCGCTTATTTGGTTTTGTTCGTCTTTGTAGTAATTAGCCGATAATACAAATATTAATATGGATATAATAATAGCTAAACCACTAAATGCAATAGCGAAATTATCCATCTTAATCATGTGACTTACCGATACCGAGCCGATTGTAGCCGGAGTTGTAATACCCCATTGTTGCATGTTGACTACAAAAATGGCAGATAAACCGATGATTAATGCAGGCACTAATAATTTACGAAGGTTTAATACCTCGGCCAGCATACAAAATAAACCTAAGCAAGTTGTATAAATTAAAGTTGTCATGTTCCGTAAATTATTTAGCTAAGGCTTTGTTTAAAATTATATCTAGTGATGGTTGAACCAATTCAAATATTGGTTTAGGATAAACACCCATAACAACTATGGTAATTGCAATGATACCTAAAACTAAGGTTTCGCTCCAGTTTAGGTCGGCAAAGTGCTGGGTGTTTTCGTTGGTGTTTCCTAACATGGAATTTTGGAACATACGCAACATGTATACAGCTCCTAAAATAATGGTTAAACCTGCAAAAACTGCTAACCAAGTGTTATACTTAAATATACCATAAATCAATAAAAACTCACCTATAAACCCGTTAGTTAATGGTAACGCTACACTAGCAATTACCACAATCATAAATAAGGTATTAAAGCGTGGGGCAATGTTGCGTATACCTCCAAGGTTATTAATGTTAGCTGTTTGTGTTCTATTTATGATGATATCGGCACAAAAGAATAAACCAACTACATTTACACCGTGTGCAATCATTTGTAAAACGCTACCCTGCAATCCTTCAATGTTTAATGCAAAAATTCCTGCCGCTATTAAACCTACGTGAGCTACCGATGAATAAGCAAATAATTTCTTTAAATCATTTTGCATGATTGCTATGATTGATGCATATACAATACCGATTACACATAGGGTAATAGCTAATGGTCCCCATTCTGCAATACCAGCAGGAAGTATTGGTAATAACCATCGAATAAGACTGTATGTTCCCATTTTTAGCATAATACCACTTAACAACATTGTACCTTGTGTTGGAGACTCGCTATAGGTATCAGCTTGCCATGTATGAAAAGGAACAATTGGTATTTTAATCGCAAATGCTAAAAAGAACATCCAAAACAACCAACCTTGGTTGCAACTGCAAATAGGGTTGTTGTATAAATCGGTAATGTTAAAGCTTGCGTTCGGATTGTAATAATACAACATGATAAATCCAAACAACATAAACAAACTACCTGCTAAGGTGTATATAAAAAACTTTAGTGTAACTGGTACACGGTTTTTTCCACCCCAACCTAAGGCGATGAAGTAGATTGGTAATAAAGCTAATTCCCAAAAGATATAATACAATAAACCATCATAAGCCATAAATACCCCTATTAATGCAAATTGCATTAATAACATTAATGAGAAGTACGTTTTAGCGTTTGAGTATTCGCGATTAAATCCGCTTAGTACAATTAAAGGAAGTAGGAAGTTGGTTAAACCAATCATAACCAAACTTAATCCGTCCATTCCTAGATTGACGCTTATTTTTGGGCTGCTAATCCAATCGTGAAAAAACACGAATGCATCAGGACCTTGTTGTTTAAAGATGGTGTATGCGTAAATGGTTAAACCAAACTCGACAACAGTAAATAATAAAGCCACACGCGATGCCATTTTATTGCCAACAAGCAAAACGGCTAAAGCTGCAACCAGCGGTAATAATAAAATTAGTAAGGTCATCATTTATATAAACAAGCGAATTATCAATAATACCATCATGCCAATAACCATAGCAAACACATAAAATCCAGTGTTACCAGTTTGCATTAAACGCATGGTTTTACCTGATGTGGAAACTATCCAGGCTGTTGCATTCACAGCCAAATCAATTATTAATTTATCAACTAATACCAAGAACAAATCGCTTAGTACGGTAATTGGTTTAACAAAAACGGTTTCGTATATTTCATCAACATAAAATTT
>JBILPP010000168.1:0-4585 GCA_044373765.1 Bacteroidia bacterium | reverse complement strand
GAAAATAAAAACGGGAAGCTTTGCTTCCCGTTTTTATTAAAATTTTAGAATTAGGTTGGCTAATATGTTTGTTCCTGCTTGTGGATAGTAATAGTTAAAGTCGTATCTCCTACCACCTGTTATACCGCTAAAAGTATATCCATTAGGTTCGTAGTTTACATCAAGTAAATTATTAACCAATACGCCCAAACGTATAGAGTTAAACATAAAAGTAATTGGTAGCTCATAGTTAATTCGGATATCGTTAACCAAAAATGCATCCAATTTCCTCTTCTCATTTTGTGTGTTATCTAAGTATTGGTTTGAAACATATTTGGTAATCAAATCAACTTGTAGTTGTTTAACAGGCGTATAACTTAATACCGATGATGCAATCCAATCTGGTGAAAAACCAATTTTCTTTTCATGATGTATTTCGGTTATTTGGGTTCCATTATCCCAATCATCAATATACTCAGTAAAATGATTAATTCGATTTTGACTATAAGTTAACGTTGCCTGCCAACGAAGTTTTTTTAATAATTGTACCCCACCCGCTAGTTCAATACCTGCTCTATAACTACTTGCTACATTTACACGATTATAGGCACCAACATCATTAATCTGACCAGTATTTACTAATTGATTTTGGTAATCCATGTAGTAGGCATTTGCTTCTACACTAAATTTATTCATGCGTTTTCTAAAACCTAACTCATAGTTAAATAACCTTTCTGATGTTGGAACATTATTAACCGGAGCTTGAATAATGTCTTTACGCTCAGGCTCGCGATTGGCAATACCAAAGTATGCATAAATATTGGTACGCTGATTAAATGCATAAGACAAGCCCGCTTTAGGATTAAAAAAGAAATAGTTCAGGTTAAAATCGTAAGGGTTATAATTTGACCCATTTAGATCAACGCCTTTTAAATCGTAATTAATTGAACGAACTTGTAAATCAACAAAAGAGCTGAATTTATCTGTGAATTGATAATTAGCTTTACCATAAAAATTTACTTCTTTTTTTATTGAATTGCCATCATAAAAACGGGTACCTAAAAAGCTGTTACTGGCATATTGCGTCCAAATCAATTCGCCAAAATGACGACCTTCATATACATTTGCGCCACCACCAAATGTGGCTGTTAACTTATTTTTCTCATATATGGCAGAAAACACCACACCATAAAAATCGTTATCTAACCAACGTCTCCTAACAATATCACTTCTTCTCACCGTATCATTTCCAATTATCACATCGTTTAACTTATACTTAGATAAACGCTCACCCGATTTTAACTCTTCATAATAACCACGACCGTATGTATAGTGCGCACCTACATTTAGTTTTAAGTACTTATTGGGTAAGTATGTATAAAAAAGTTGGTAGTGGTCTTGTTGATAGTTATCTACTTGGTTTTTATAGGTAAATTCATTGTAAGTTCTATTCCCTGATTTAAGCAAATGATCTAAGTCTGTTCCTAGTAGGTTGGCATACTCATTCATACCTTCTATGTTATTTCTTAAACGAGGTTCTGGAATGCCGTTCCATGCTTGATAAGTTACTTCCTTACCCGAAAAAACGTTCACCTTAAATAAACTTTTTTTACCGTAGCGACTAGCACTAGTAAAAAAAGATTTTAAATCTGAAGATGATCTATCAATAAAACCATCTGAATTTAACTTAGATAATCGTAAATCAAATGCCCAACCATTTTCTAACAATCCTGTACCAAACTTTACAGTATGTTTTCTAGTATTAAATGAGCCTATAGAATTGGCTATTTCTGCAAATGGCTTATGCGATAATCCATCAGTTTGAATATTAATACTTGCACCAAAAGCAGCAGCACCATTGGTAGATGTACCAACACCACGCTGCACTTGAATGTTTTCTACTGATGAGGCCAAGTCTGGTGTATTAACCCAAAATGTTCCATGCGATTCGGCATCATTAACAGGCACACCGTTTATGGTAACATTGGTTCTTGTTGGGTCTATACCACGAATACGAATACCAGTGTAACCGATACCTGCTCCCGCATCAGAGTTAATTACGGTTGAAGGTGTAAGGTTTAACAAAAATGGTAAGTCTTGACCGAAGTTTTGCTTAGCTAGTTCTTGTTTATTGATATTGGTAAATGTAGAAGCACTGTTATCTTTTGCACGTGTTGCTTGTACTAAAGCTTCTCCACTCAAAACAGTTGCGGGTTCTACCATTAATAGCATATCCGTAATGCTTACATCTCCAACAATTACATTTTTAGATATGGTTTTAAACCCAACAAAACTTACAGTTAAAGTGTACTGGCCTTTACTTAAATTTTTAAAAGCAAACTCCCCCCTTTCGTTGGTAAGTGCGGTTCGGATTACATTTTTAGAAGAACTTAAGTGTAAAGAAGCATCAGCCAAAGGCTGTTGTGTTGATGTGTTTTTAACTGTGCCGCTTACATTTTGTTGTGCATAGGCAGCGACCTGCAATCCAATTGCAAGTAAGAGTCCAAATAGTTTTTTCATTAAATAAATTAGTTAAGGTTAAACAAAAACAGCAACCGGGGTAGGCTGCTGAAATCAATTGTTTACCTTCTTGGAATGATTACTGAGTTAGATTGTGCACCAACTAAAAAATAACCATGAGTTTGTCTACTCCCTTCGCGAGCATTACCTCGGCAGGTTCCAAGGGTATGATCTCAGGCAGTAGGTTGTTAGACCCACTACCACCCCAAAGACAGGTGCAAATGTATGCTTAGATTTTTGATTTAAACAAATTGATTTTAAAAGACGTTAGCATCGAAATAAAATATCCATAGTTTTGAAGCATGATATTTACCAATTACCTTGAAATTGCAGGTGCGGGTTTAAGTATAATATATAGCTTGCTTTTAATGCGCGAAAAAACCATTGGTTGGTGGTTTGGTATTGCATCATCATTAATAGGGATATGGCTTTTTTATCAAACTAAAATTTATGCTCAATCCATTATTAGTTTGTATTATGCTTTAGTAGGTATTTACGGTTTATGGTATTGGAAAAATGCAGAACGAAAAAACGAACACATTCATAATTGGCATTTTACTACTCACCTAAAATTTATTACCCTTTTTTCGTTGCTAAGTTTATTGTGTGCGTTTTTATTTGATAAATACACCGATAGTGCAAGCCCTTACTTAGATAGTTTTATTACTGTTTTTGGCTTGTTGGCATCCATAAAAGAAGCAAGAAAAATTTTAACAAGCTGGGTATATTGGTTTGCTTTAAATGCGTTTAGTGTTTTACTTTACTACCAACAAGAGTTATTTTATTACGCAGCATTAATGGTGGTATACACCCTTATTTGTGTTGGTGGCTTTATAAGTTGGTATAAAATATACAAGCAGAATCAAGTAGAAAACAAATTGGCTTAAAGGCTATTTTATTTTAATACTGCAACTCACCATTTTATGGTCGCTAAAATCAAATGCCTTAGCATAGTAATTATAAAAAGTAAACCGGTTATCACCAAAAATATAATCTATCCTAAAGCTAGGCATTGCGCCAACGTAGGTTCTGCCAAATCCACTGCCAGCTTCGGTAAATGCATCTTTCATTTCACCTTTAATGGTGCGATATGCATACGATAAAGGGGAGTCGTTAAAGTCGCCACAAACTATTAATTTGTAAGGACTTTTTTCAATAAAATAAGCAATGCTATCTGTTTGTTTGGCACGCATTAAAAAAGCATATTTCATTTTAGAAACAATGCTTTTGTAGGCATCCACTTTCTCTGCGTCATTTTCCAATTTAATGTCTTTTACGGCCTCATACTCTCTACGTTCAAACTTAATAGATTGCAAGTGGGTTGCTATTATACGTAGGGTATCTCCATAAGCAACTACATCAGCAAAAATGGTGTAGTTACCGCTACTCTGATCATGCTCAACAACCCCTTTATTTACAACTGGAAACTTAGTTAATATACCAATGTTATCGCACAACCAACGGCCCTTTTGTAGTTTAATGTTTACCCGATTATATTTCTCAAATTTCTTTTTAAAAGCAGTAAAAGCGCTACTTGAATCTGATACAGAAATATTACTCAATTCTTGTATACACAACAAATCGGGAGCAAGCTTATCTAGTTTCTCCGAAAACATATCTACATCTTCGTTTCCTTTGCCATCAAACAAACCAAAGTACCTTGCATTAAATGTGATTACATTAATTGAGTAAGCTTGTTTTTGCTCAAGCTTTTTTGCATTTAACTGAACAAATTTGGTGATATGTCCCCATCCAATTACAATTACTGCTAATGAAAACAGAAACTTCATGTTAAAGAAGATTAGCCAATAGATAATGAATAGCACATTGATTAAAACCACAGCTGGGAAGGCTAGGCCTAAAAAAGCTACAGGCCATAATAAATCAGGGCTGATGTATGGTGCTGCGTAGGTAGCCAGTAGCGCTAAAATGGCTATGCTATTTAATATAAATACTATTCGGTTAATAATAAACATAACTAATCATTGCTGGCTTTAAACAAAATTTCTTTTTCACGCTTACTCAAACTTTCGTAACCACTTTTTGATATTTTATCCAATATCAAATCCACATCCTTTTGGGTAAC
>JBILPP010000167.1:0-4590 GCA_044373765.1 Bacteroidia bacterium | reverse complement strand
TAAATGTTCCTATTAATCCACTTGATTTTGCCATTGTAGGTAAGTTTTGTGTAGACAATGAAATTGGTTTAGTTATAGTAGGTCCTGAAGAGCCATTGGTTAAAGGGATGCGTAACCACTTTATGGCCGATAACCATTTAAAAACCATTCCTTTTGTTGGTCCTGATGAAACTGGCGCACAGATGGAAGGCAGTAAAGATTGGAGTAAAGCGTTTATGAAGCGCCACTTAATACCAACCGCAGCCTACGAAACTTTTGCATTAGAAACCATACATGCTGGAGTGGATTATGTGAAAAATCACAGTTTGCCAGTGGTGTTAAAAGCTGATGGACTTGCTGCTGGTAAAGGAGTTTTGATATGCGAAAGCAATGAAGAGGCTGTTACTGAAATTAAAGCCATGATTAATGAACAAAAGTTTGGTGCCGCAAGTGCCAAGGTTGTGGTGGAGCAGTTTTTAAAAGGCATTGAGTTATCTGTATTTGTGGTAACGGATGGCAAGAACTACAAAGTATTGCCAAGTGCAAAAGATTACAAACGCATTGGCGAAGGTGATGCCGGTTTAAACACAGGAGGCATGGGTGCTGTTAGTCCAGTGCCATTTGCCGATGATGTGTTTATGCAAAAAGTAGAAGAGCGTATTATTAAACCAACCATTAACGGTTTGGTAAAAGATGGCATACACTATGTTGGTTTTATTTTTATAGGGTTGATGAGTATGGATGGCGAGCCATATGTAATTGAATACAACAGCCGCATGGGTGACCCTGAAACAGAAGTGGTATTGCCACGCATTGAAAGTGATTTTGTGGAGTTGATGTTGGCTACCGGAAAAGGGACTTTAAATGAATACGATTTAAAAGTATCAAGTCAAACTGCAGTAACAGTTATGTTGGTTGCTGAAGGTTACCCGGGTGATTATGCAAAAGGTAAAGTAATGACTGGTTTTGATGAGGTGAAAGATTCGTTGTTGTTTCATGCAGGAACTAAAAAGAGTGATAACGGAGATTTGGTAAGTAATGGCGGACGATTATTGGCCATTACCTCATTTGGTAGTAATGTTAAAGAAGCGGTAACAAAATCGTTAAACAATGCCGAAAAAATACAATACGAAGGCAAGTACTACCGCAAAGATATTGGGTACGAGTTTTTGTAAATGTATCTCAGTTTGTTTACCAGTAAAATTTTTAACGCAGAGGAACGCAGAGAAAAGATAGAGGAGTTGGTCGCTAAAACGGGAGGTCGCAGAGTTAATTCCTTCAGAATTTTTAGTAATCAAACGATTTGAAAACAGCTCCGATACTCTTATTTACTCAATAGTGGTCACCCTACGGATATAAAGTTTTTTAATGATACAACATAAGATAATACGGGAGTTACTTGTATCAAGTACTCCCGTTTTTTATTGCTTAACCAATTTATTACTTACCCATTGGTTATTGATAAAAAGCTGCACAATATAAATACCAGGTTTTAGCATGCTAACATCAATAGTATTGTTGTGTGGGTTATCTGTATTAAGTACCAACTGGCCCACATTGTTTATAATATTAACTTTTTGTGTGCCTAATGGTACATTAAAGTTTGTTTGTGCCGGGTTTGGATAAATATACGAGGTAAAAGCAACAAGTTCTTTGTTGTTAATACCGGTTACATGGCCATCATTACTGATAAAGTATAAAAAGCTTTTTTGGACTAATGGATTTACACTACGGTCGGTAATTTTTCCGATTAGATAAACACCTTCATTAGTTTGTAACATGTCTTCAACTGTGTATCTATTATATAAGTTGTTTTGGTCGAAAACAAAGTCTTTACGCCAAACAATATTTAGTGCAGTGTCAAATTTATAAAGTATAAATTGATTACTGTCCCTACTAATATTATGGAAGTTTAAATAAGCATATACTGTATTTTGGGCTTCGTTAACACTGATAGCATTTTTCATCAAAGCGAAATTGGCGTGAACTGATGAAAATGGATCTTCTAAATAATCCATCAGTACAATACTTTTCTTTAGTGAGTAGTTATTTAGATATAGTTTTCTTATGGCAAACTTCTCGATTGATTCAACTGAACCACTTTGCATAAACAAAGAGTCACACGCAAAAATTTGGTATACATTATCGTTTTCTTGAGCTGTACCAATGTTAAATCTATTGTTTAACACCAGACTGTAGCCGGGTATATCATATTGATTGATAATATTAAAGCTGTCTGAACTTAACAGGTTTATTTCACCATATCTATTTGTTTCATGATTAAATGCAATAAGTGAATCGTTTCTATTAATTAACTTACCTAACGGATAACCATGTGTATCATCTTTCTCGCCATGTTCTATCTTTGTGTATAGTAAACTATCTTGGAGGTTTGTTTTTATAAAAAACGAACTTAAATCAGCATCATAACTTTGTATACCGCATTTGCCATAATAAATGTGCTCTTGTTTATAATCTAGTTTTTTAAGGTCAAATAATTTAGGCCAAATATCTTCGGAAAAGAACAACGGATAAGATTCTGTTTTTAAAGTCTGGTTATTTGTGTTTACTATTGTTTTGTAAACATAATAATCGCAATACGTAAATAAATATCCATCTATTCTTATTCCAATAACGGCAATTTGGCTATCGTTAAGTACCTCAATAATCTTGGGATGTCTTAATTCTTCATTAATAAATGTAGTATCACCAATAATAGTTGTTGTGTATTTAGCCGATTGTTTGTTGATGGTAAGTAAAATAGGTACACACCTATTATCTGTTTTAATGGGAGAGTTGATTATATTGGTTGTGGCAACTATAATATTATTTCCGCTTTGTGTCAATACCATACCCGAAAGAGTATCATCGCTTATGCTGTCTAAGTAATTTTTTTGACCTTTTACTTGGCTTAATAAAGCAAATGTAAAAAGTAATGATAATAAAAGCTTAAACATAAAATGGATATTAATTACTATTTAACAAAAATCTATAAAATTATGAATTAATAATATTGAATATTATTGTGTTGCAGGATCTGTAACAACCGTTGGTGTTGTGGATATTAAGTTGTATCTATGGCTAAAATACTCATCTCTGTTAATTCCATTTACTACAAAGGAGCCAAGTCTAACCGCTGCAAGTGGAATTGGTGTTGTGCCTCCTTGATAAACTTTATATCTTGAATGAACATGACAGTCTGCAAAAGTGTATCCAGGAAGCATTTTTATTAAATTATTATCAATAATAATCATTGCTTTACCTAGGTAAAAGTTCATTTCATTTCCCATTATACATGGTAAATTTTCATGCAGTGATGTATTCCACTCGTTGTAACTATATATATCAGTTGAGTTTAATTTTGAATTTATATTATTATTTGTGTTGATTACATCTTTAGGTAAAACTATAGAGTATGTAGGGAATACCAAATATACAATTTTTTTACCTGTTGGGCATGTAATTCTATTATCACCATTCGCATTTTTTAATGTCAAGGCACTGTATGAAGAGTTGATTGCTTTTTCAAGTTCTTTGGCACCACCATAATGAAACCCTCTCCAAGCACCATGAATGTCTTGAAATACACCCGCTCTGCTTCCTCCAAAATCTAGAGGGGCAAAATATGGCTGCTCACCACATGCGCCTCCGTTGTAATTAAACCTGTAACTGATGTTAGGATTGAAATATTGGTAATCATTTTCACCCATGTCACCTGTAATCCATATCGGGTTATAGTCTTTACGACCTACTATAATCGTAATGTTTAAATATTTATTAACGTCAAACTCCTCCTCAATAACGTCAATCATAACATACTTAATTGCTTTGTCAGGATAATTAACGCTTTCAAGCGAAGTTTTAGCAAATGATTTTACCAAGCCAAAATATGTTTTAAGGTTTTGTTCTGTTAAAGAACTTGTTTCTGTTAAATTAATTCTATGAACAAATCGTTCATGTTCAACAGCAAAAACGTTGGCATCCCCCATTTGGATATTTACAGCAGCTTTTAAATATATAATAGCAGAGTCTAATTCGAAAACCTCCGTTCCTATGTCTATTTCGCTATTGAATTTGCCTCGGAGAGTTTCTGATTTGATGATGAAATCATTGGGTAAATACTCAATAGATTGACTAGTCGTTGTCAAGGAGTTTTGATTTGATAGGGGCGTTAAGGTTGGCTCTTGAATTTGTTTTTTACAGCCAAAACCTGTCATAGCTATAATAGCAAGAAGTAGAAAATAGTTTTTTGTTTTCATCGTATTATTTAAAGATTAGTTCATCAAACCTAACACCTTGAACAAATAAAATAATGAGTAGAACTACCCTTAGTTTTTATATGATAAAACACCTATACTTGTTTTTGTATAATTATGAAACCATTTATTGCAATTATTGACGATGATCCTATTTATAGAAATCTATTAGTAGATTTCTTAAATCAAAATGTAAGTACTTATAGTATTCAAGTGTTTTCAGGATGTAGAAGTTTTTTAGAATTTGTTGCTGCCAACCCTAATACCAAATTTACTATTGCCATTGTTGATATTTATATGCCTATTACCAATGGTATAGAAACAATCGCATTTGGCAAAAAGTATGCACCACTAG
>JBILPP010000166.1:0-4614 GCA_044373765.1 Bacteroidia bacterium | reverse complement strand
AACGATGCAAGATATTTTATCGCTTATGTAGAGCATTTTAGAGGCGAAATACCATCAGATGTGATTCGTCCAGCCTCTAATTGGCGAATGTTGGTTCCTTTTATAGCAGCTAGTTTACCTTTTGAGCCAATTACTGCCATTAACATAGTAAACCAAATATTTCTGCTTCTTGGTATGATGATGTTATACCATAGCATGTTGTATTTGAAAATTAATAAAGGGTATGTTTGGTTAGGGTTGATGTTGTTTTGCGTTTCGTTTCCTGCTTTTTATTACACCACCATTGGTTATGTAGATGCAGGTGTGATGTTTTTTGTGAGCACTTGTATTTATGCCACAATTAAACAATCGTGGTGGTTATTTATGGTTTCTTTTGTTTTGGGTTTTTTAGCAAAAGAAAGTATCGTGGTGGTATTGCCATTTGCGGTGGTTTATCTGTTTATGCAAGGCAGAAGGAAAAATGCAATTGCATTAGGATTAATTTTAATCGCCTCATACTTAGCAGAGAGTTATTGGATTAGGCAATATGCATACCTTACCCCAGGCGAAAAAAATAACATGTTTTGGGTGATTGATCCTGAAAATATAGGACTTAATTTAAAGCGTATCAACTCACTATTAGCACCAATTTTAACGCTAGGTTTGGTTGGGTTAATTTACCTATTCAACATTAAATCATCTATCAAAACCAACAAAGCATTAACTTGGGCCTCCCTGTTTTTATTGGCAACCACATTAGCTATGTATGCTTTTGCGTTTATTACAACTTATGCCGATGGCCGTCCACTTTGGTTAGCCTACTTCGCCATGATCATGGTAAGTATGGTTGGGTTACAGAGCAAAGCAAAAAAAACTTAAGCTTTTTTCCTACGAGCTACTTCCCTGCTGATCAAGGTAAGCTCTCTTCCTGCTTGACCTTTAACTGAAGTGTTTTCTGCTGCACGCCTGAACAAATAAGGCATTACTGCTTTAACTGGGCCATATGGCAAATATTTAGCTACATTATATCCTGCACTTGATAAGTTAAAACTGATGTGATCACTCATCCCGAATAACTGCGAAAAATAAATACGTTGGTCGTTATTGGCCAAACTTTTCTTGGCCATTAATTCAGTTAACAACATACTGCTTTGCTCGTTATGAGACCCTGCACAAACACTTATCCTATCTATATGATCAATGCAAAAACTCAGTGCATTGTTGTAGTCTTTATCAGTGCTTAACTTATCGGGCTGAATTGGACTTGGGTAGCCAATTTTAGATGCGCGCACTCTTTCTTTTTCCATATAAGCACCGCGCACCAATTTTAATCCCAGGTAATAATTATGTTTAATGGCAACATCAAAACTATCTTTTACAAAAGCTAATCTATCGTGGCGGTATAATTGAATGGTATTGTACACAATACATTTTTGTTTGTTAAACTCAAGCATCATATCGTTTGCCAAATCATCAATAGCGGGTTGAATCCAAGATTCCTCCGCGTCAATAAAAAGGCGCACATTTTTTGAGTGTGCCATTTTACAAATTTGATGTATGCGATTTCTAACAAGCCCCCACTCACTTTCTTCATTAATTGTCAAGGTTTCTTTGGCCGACACTTTTGCCAATAAATCAAACCTCGCCAAGCCGGTCACTTTAAAAACACAAAATGGTATTTTCGGATTGTTTTGGGCTTTGTTTATGGTTTCTAGCGTTTCGGTAACAGTAGCATCAAAACTTTCCTCTTTTTCTTCTCCTTCCACACTATAATCTAAAATAGTACCTACGCCATAACCATACAAATGGTCGATGGTTTTATTACAATCTTCCATACTTTCGCCACCACAGAATTGTTTAAAAACAGTGCTTTTAATTAACCCTTTTATAGGTAAACCTATGTTAAATGCACCATTTACCATTGGCGGACCCAATTTTACTAACCAGTTATATCCAATGGCTTTAAACAACAAGAATGATTGGGTTAAGTCGTTGTTGCTTTTAGACTTAAAAGCAATTTCAGTGTTATCGAAACTTAAGGCTGCGGGCATACTTTGTATATTGGTTTGCACAGTTTTTATTACTTAATTATTAATTTAACCGAAAATACCACAAATTTGTTTGCGCAAAAATAATCGCACCCAGCTATTTTTTGCCATAAACCAATTATTAATTTTTACCCGCTTGAAAGAGTACAACCTAAAGGATTATAGTATTTACATAGGCCCTGAAGTATTTGATTTACTGTTAGAACAGTTAATTGAACGCTCGTACTCGCAGGTATTTGTGCTAGTTGACGAAAATACCGAAAAGCATTGTTTACCCATTTTAACCAAAACTCTTTTTGACGTTAAGGTGATAAAAATAGCCAGTGGTGAAGAACACAAAACGGTTAATAACTTACAAATTATTTGGGATGAATTGATAAAAAATCAAGCCGATAAACAAACAGCTTTAATTAATTTAGGTGGAGGGGTTATTGGAGATATTGGTGGTTTTGCAGCAGCAACTTTTAAACGTGGAATTGATTTTATAAATGTTCCAACAACACTATTAGCCATGGTTGATAGTAGTATAGGTGGGAAATTAGGCGTTGATTACCTGGGCATTAAAAATGCGGTTGGCATCATAAAAAATCCGAGTTCGGTATTTGTAAGTGCTGATTTTTTGGCCACTTTACCCAAAAGAGAATTACTAAATGGTTTTGCCGAAATTATTAAACATGGCCTTGTAGCTATGGAAGAATATTGGGAAAAGGTAATACGTGTAAAAAATATTGATGCAGAAAGCATGAGCCAACTTATTCATGGCTCCATCAAGGTTAAAACTCAAATTGTAAAAAAAGACCCAGTTGAAGACGGCTTACGCAAAGTGTTAAACTTTGGCCATACTGTTGGACATGCTATAGAGTCTTACTCTTTAATAAACGATAAGAATCCATTAAAACATGGCGAAGCAATTGCAATTGGTATGATTTGCGAGGCGTTTTTATCTAAAGAACACAATGGCTTAAGCGGCAGAGAATTAAGATTAATTAGCGAAGTGATTTTACAGCACTTTCCTAAATATTCGTTGCGTAATATTTTATCGCCCGAACTTATTAAGTTTATGCGCCAAGACAAAAAGAACAGCAACCAAAACATCAACTTTAGCTTACTAAAACGCATTGGCAAAGCAGGTTTCGATTACACTTGTACTGATGCTCAAATAGCACTTGCGTTAAACTATTACGATGGGTTATGAGCAACCTTCGGATAAAACATCCAACCAAACAATTAATAGGTAACATCTCACTACCTGCATCAAAAAGCATTTGCAACCGTGTACTGGTTTTAAACAAAGTGCTTTCCTCTAATACCGTTATTCAAAATATTTCTACTGCCGATGATTGTGTGATTATGCAACTTGCATTACAACAAACACAAGGTTCAGTTGATGTAAAAAATGCAGGAACTTGCATGCGATTTCTTACTGCATATTATGCCACCACACCTAACATAGATGTAATTTTACACGGCAGTGAACGCATGCATAACAGGCCCATTGGGGCTTTGGTTAATGCATTAATTCAACTAGGTGCCGATATTGATTACATCGATAAAGATGGATTTCCACCCCTTCGAATAAAAGGCAAAAATCTTCATGGCGGTATTGTTACTGTTGATGCATCAACAAGTAGTCAGTTTGTGAGTGCGTTGATGCTGGTAGCCCCAAATTTTAAAAATGGTTTATCCATTCGATTAGGTAAGCATACCGTATCAAAACCATATATTACTTTAACATCCGATTTATTGAAACGATTTGGAGTTGATGTAACATTGCAAGAAGATGTAGTAATTAGGCCATACCATGCACACAAAAAACCAGAAACTTTTTTGATTGAACCCGATTGGAGTGCTGCTGCTTTTTGGTATCAGTTGTTGGCCTTAGCAAAAGAAGGCTATATCACCCTCAATAAACTTTCACCCAACAGTGCCCAAGGCGATGCGATTATTGCCAATTACATGGAACGTTTTGGCATCAGTACACAATATAACGCAAAAGGTGCGCTGCTTACCAAAAACAATAACTATTTAGAAAAAGCATATTACGATATGTTAAGTTACCCAGACATGGTACCTGCAATGGCCGTGTTGATGTGTGCATTAAACATACCTTGCACGTTTATAAACGTTGCACACTTAGAAGCAAAAGAGAGTAAACGCTTAACTGCATTGTGCACAGAATTGGGTAAATGTGGTTTTGATATCACCCAAAATGGCAGCGAGCTACACATTAATAAAATTGTTGAAGAAAACTTAATAAAACCAACATCGTTTAATACGTATCAAGATCACCGCATGGCAATGGCTTTGGCTCCGTTGGCTTTGTTATTTGATGAAGTAGTGATTAACGATAGTGAAGTGGTAGAAAAATCGTACCCGCATTTTTGGGATGATTTACGTATGGTTGGTTTTGAAATTACCCCCTGAATCGTAAGCAATATCACTTAATCTGTATATAAAAATGAACTTCATAATTTATAAAATTTAACATGGCAGGAAATACATACGGACAACTTTTTCGCATCACTACTTTTGGTGAAAGTCATGGACCTGCTTTGGGTGTTGTTATTGATGGTTGCCCTAGTAATTT
>JBILPP010000165.1:0-4629 GCA_044373765.1 Bacteroidia bacterium | reverse complement strand
CGATAATATATCGTATTGTTCAATCCACTTATGTCATCGTTAAAATGATAGTTGGTATTGGTAGTTGAGTTACCTTGAGATTTTACCTCTGCACGCGTGGTCCATTTCAATTTATCGGTTGAGCGTTGAATAAGAAACTTAGCCGAATTATACTCAAATGCAGTTTGCCATTTTATTTGAGAGCTATGGTCGTTTATTATCCTTACTTGTAACAAGGTTAATTTTACCGGCAATGGATTTTCTAATTGATCGCCCCCAATTCCTAAATCTCCTGACAAATTATTTAATGCGGTGCGCACAACAATAGCCGATGAATTACTTCCTGTGTTTGTTGATGCATTACCTGCTAATGTCCAGTTTCCGCCAATATTTCTATAGATTAAACGCAAATTAGCAAAGTTGGATATCCCCAAATAATTATTAGCGGTGTAGGTGGCATTAAATATTCCGCCTGTTAAACCTGTAGAGGTATACCTAACTACACCTTCTGTTGCCGCTTTGTCAATAAATACAAAACCATTATTCAAATCAAACTGAGGCAAACCAATGTTGCCAGGGGCACTTGAAACAAATTCACAGGTTAGTTTACCTCCAACACTTGGAGCAGTGGTAAACTCAATTTGTATGGGCGTATATTTATTGGCCGTACCGATTGGAAACAAACCTGTTGCTCCGCTATTAGTGGCATTGGCAAACCATCGACTAAAACGCCCAATGATATTTCCAGTACTGCGATTTAAAGTTCCACGTGTTATCGTATTAATACCCAACGTTAATTCATAGCCATTACAATTTATTGATGCAGACATACCTAAAAAACCTCTTACATTAATGTTGCCTGAAGCTATTTTCGTTGATGATGCTACTGCCATATTTTCATATGTACCGCCTGCTATTAGCTGAGGAGCAGTACCAATATATTGAACTATTGTTGATGTGCCCGAACCTAGCTTATTACTTTGAAGGGATCCATTAACGGTAAGCGTTCCTGAATTATGAACAAATATAGAATCCGAAGACAGCGTGTCTGTGGCTGCAATAGGAAAATTAAATGCAGAGGTCCCATTACCAAAAACTAAAACACTATTTATTCCATTTAGCCTCAAATTACCTGATAAACTTGTATTGCCATTTACAACATTGTATGTCGTATTGCTCGAATAAAAACTTAATGGAGAAGTACCTGTTCCATCAGAATTCGTTCCCCAAGTGCTTAATTGGTTTATTGAGCCGCTGGATTTGCTATAGTATACCGTAATTGGATTTAACCCAGCTAGAACTCTGACCTCATTATTATTCAATGCCCTATTGTATATTCTAAGCTCATCCATGGCACCTTTAAATGCATCAATTGCGTTGGTAAGAGAATTACCAATTGTAAGTGATCCCGTTGAATATGAAATTCCAGATATTGAAGTATTAATCATGGTATCAAGTAACCCATTGGTGTAAAACCTCATGCTTGAACCATCATAAACGGCTGCAACATGTATCCATACATTATCTTGCTTCTGCAACTTACTTTGCAGTTCAACCTGATTACCGGTACTTAGATTACCGATACCAAAAGTCCATCGATTATTATAAGTAGTATTGGGAAATGTGGCGATTTTATATGAATCATAAGGTGAAGAAGGACCATATCTGTAAGTAACAATAAAATTCCATGCGCTATTAGCCTTGTTCTCTGATTTAATCCAAGCTGCTATCGAAACGGTATTGGACGGACGAAGAGAAACATGAGGAGCTACATTGATAATATCCGTTGTGCCGTCAAAGTAATAAGCCTTATTTGGGTTGCCTAATCTGTCGACTGTTAAAATAGGGGCACTGCTACCTGCACCCAATACCCCATGGTTACCTAATCCACTGCTGTCTCCTGGGTTACCATTAAACGGATAATGAGCAACTAAACCGTTTGAAAGGTTAACCTGAGCAACTGATAATAAATGGTAAAAAGTTAGTAGTACTAATAAAGTAAGAAGTTTCTTCATCGTGGTTAATTTTGGCATTTATTTACGAAAATATGAAACAATAGAATTTAATCCAAATTATCAATTAATTTATTACCTCAAGAGTATTATAGCAACATGATGAATCAACAACGCATTATAAATTCAAGGTGTTTATTAGGTAAAAATGACGACTCAGTACGCGAGTTTCCATGTAATTTATCAGATTATAATATATTTGCGATACACCAAGAAATTATGATTAATACAGCTGCTTTGCAAACCCTTCTAGATTTAGTTAACAAAATAATACCCAAAGTAAACTTTACTATAGGCATACAGCGTAAAACAAACTTCAAAAAAAATGTATTTAGCACCAACTTTAATAATCGTGCACTAGTTTCATACCTTAGCGACCCTTTTGTTAGCGGACTTCAAAACAAACACACCAATCACCTTGAATGCGCTTTTGCGGCTAAAACACTGAGCGACATGGGCTATAATGTTGATGTTGTAGATTACGATCACCATAAAAAAATTGATTTCAAACAATATGATGTAATCTATGGTTTCGGTCACCAATTTGAACAATCATTTTATGATCTTAGTTTTAAAGGGAAACGCATTGTTTATAGTCCTGGATGTAACACGGTATACTCAAATCTGGTATCATGCCTCAGGCTTAAAGATTTTGTAAATAGTGGTGGGATCCTAAATCCTAAATTAATAAGAACTACAAATGATGCATGGCCGCTGCAAAAATACCTCTCTGATGCGATAATTTGTCTAGGTAATGAATTTGTATTGAATAGCTATAAAGACCCTTTTGAACAAACAAAATACCATCAAATTAACTGCTTCCCATTAGATTGTAATCAAGCGATAAATATTAACAAAAAAGATTTTGGCACAGCCAAGTATAATTTACTTTGGTTCGGCAGCCAAGGTAGCGTGCACAAGGGCCTTGATATTGTTTTGCACTTGGTTGAAAAGAACCCAAAACTCAAACTATATATAAGGGGGTTGAACTTAAAACACGAGCAAGTTATTTTAGAAAAATTTCAGCATTTAATTCGCAATAACCAAGTTGATGTAAAACAACATGTAGACATCAACTCTCCTGAATTTGTTACCATCATGCAAAACTGTGGAGGCGTTATTTTTCCTAGTGCAAGTGAAGGTGGGGCCGCTGCTCTATTAACCGTAATGGCACATGGAGGATTAATTCCAATTATAACCAAAGCTTGTGGATTAGATATTGAACATTTAGGATTTATTGCAAACGAAACTACACAAGAAAGTGTTGAGGCACAACTTAATCAATACCTTGAAAAACAAGATACAGAGCTATACGCATTATCTCAAAAAATTAAAACAGAAATTAGCACCACGTATAGCATGGCCAACTATCAGAATTCATTAAAAAATATCCTTACAAATATCCTTAATTGAGCCTCCACTTTAAATAGCGCCAAGTTTTAATTACTTTTTGCAATAGGTTGTTTTTAGGTTTAAGTGCTTGTTCGTAAAAATAGGCATCGGCTTCGGAATTCACTTTAACCTCTGTAGTATAATTAATTTCGCCCAACTTGCCAACTGCTTGGTTTACTGTCCACGAAGTATCATCCGCACTACCATGTGTTGAGTTATCGGTATTGCCAATGTTTGTAACCAAGTTTA
The DNA here is from genome assembly GCA_044373765.1 of Bacteroidia bacterium. GTDB lineage: Bacteria > Bacteroidota > Bacteroidia > UKL13-3 > UKL13-3 > UBA6183. Next base: position 997 of record JBILPP010000165.1, on the reverse strand, counting down.
CATTAGGAACCAAACTAAGGCCTTTTTGCTTTAAAATAGTTAGTCCCCATTGGTAATCCCAAGTATTAAAAACATGTTTTTTACTAAACATAAAAATCTGTTGCCAATAGCGCTTTAGGCCCTTGTGTGAGGTGTAATAATCTAAATTGAGTTCTTTATCTGATTGAATATTATCTAAGTTAAAACTATAATGTTGCCATGCCCTGCGCCAGGTAGCCCAACCCCAGATAAAGCTGTGCATGGAGAAATAATAGGACGCATCTCCCCTAATCACACCACGTTGAAAATTTGAGCCACAAACTTGCATCACCCTTTTATCATCTTTATAATGGTGAAGCATGGTTTTACAAAATTCCCAAAAATCGGTTGATGGCAAGCAGTCATCTTCCAGTATAATCCCCATTTCTTCCTGTTCAAAAAACCAGGCAATTGCTCCGCTAACTGCAGGTCCACAACCTAAATTTTCATTCCTTAATAAGGTTTTCAATTCACAAGGCCAATCTATTTGTTTGAAGATATCGCGTGTTTGTGAGGTTAGTAACTTATCCGTTGATTTATGGGTTCTTACCCCATCAGCTGCAACATATAACCTTGCAGGTTTAGCCTTTTTAACGGCATCAAAAACGCGTTGGGTTTCATCAGGTCTGTTAAACACCAACATCAAAACAGGTATATCAAAAGAATTGCTCATGCCAAACTTAGTAAGACAGCAATAATACATAAAGCCATTTAATTGCTAAAATATATCTACATACATAGCGTTTGTGTTGTACTTATTATTATTTTGCGAACCGTGCAAATTCCTTTTTTCAATAAAATAAAATCGCCACATGTTAAAAAATATGCTGCCAATACAGGCTGGGTATTTGCCGATTTTTTTCTCCGTCAGGGATTGAACATTATTGTTGGAATTTATGTGGCCAGATACCTATTACCAGAAGGACTGGGAACGCTATCCTATGCAACTACCTACCTGCAACTGCTTCAGCCATTTGCA
>JBILPP010000164.1:0-4646 GCA_044373765.1 Bacteroidia bacterium | reverse complement strand
TCCTGTTCGTGTTGATAGCATGGAGATTACAGGTGTAAAAGGATTACCAAGTGAATTTACCTACACTTGTTTTACCTCAAATTGTAGGTTTAAAGGTGGCGAATCGAGCTGCTTAACGGTAACAGGTACACCAACACAAACAGGGGTTTATCCGTTGGTGGTTTATATCCGCACTTACGCAACTTTAAAAGGTTTTATTGATATACCTTTACCAGTACAAAATGACAGCAATTCGCGTTACACATTATACGTTTACGGTAGTGTTGGTTGCATTGAAAACACACTAGAAAATAGCATTTCAGTATTTCCTAATCCTGCAAACGACCTATTAAATATTGCTACATCATCAACCCCAAAAATAACTGCACAATTATTTGATGTTAACGGAAAGTTACAAATAGAGCAAGTGGTTGATGCCAATGCGACCATGAGTTTAAAAGCACTTTCGAGAGGTGTTTATGTGTTAAAACTAAATAACAATACCCAACATTTTACACGTAAAATAGTTGTTGAATAATTGAGTTTGATGAAATCGGAAATGAAGAGTTTTACCTATGCATGGAATGGGATATTATATGCCATTAGGTCAGAGAAACACATGCGTTTTCATTTGCTTGCAGCATTTTTAGTAACAGTTGCAGGTTGGTTTTTTAGTATTAATACCACCGAGTGGTGTTTAATTATTTCAAGTATTGGTGCTGTAATTGCAGCCGAAATCTTCAACACCGCTTTGGAGCAATTGGTTAACTTAGTTTCGCCTCAACAACATGTTATTGCAGGTAAGGTTAAAGATTTAGCAGCTGGTGCTGTTTTGGTCATTTCTATAGCTGCTTTACTTATAGGTATAATCATTTTTGTACCCAAAATCCTTGCTTACACCTTTTAGTTTTTTATTTAATTTAACCAATGAGTAACCACAATAAACAGTTTGGTAAACTAGGCGAGGATATTGCTGCAGGATACCTAGAACGTAAAGGTTATAAAATTTTGGTACGCAATTATACCTATGCAAGGGTTGAAGTGGATGTGGTTTGTGAATACAACAATGAAATTATTTTTGTTGAAGTAAAAACAAGAACTAGTGATCAAATGGCTTATCCTGAGCAGGCTGTGGGAAAAGCTAAACAGAAAAACATACGTTTGGCCGCAGAAAACTTCTTAGCAGAAAATCAAATTACCTCTTCCGTGCGTTTTGATATTATTGCGGTAGTGAAAAACGAAAGCAAATTTGAAATAGAACATATTGAAGATGCTTTTTATCCATTTGAAGCGCTTTAACCGTAATTGATATACAACTTAAACAAAATGACTAAAATTAAATTGCCAACAACATTAGGCGCGCTTAAAAAGGCTGGTTACAAAAGCAAGAGTGTAAAAGAAGAAATGCGTGATAATTTAATTGCGTGTTTAAAAACGGGAGTTAATCCATTTGCCGAAATAAAGGGATATGACGAAACTGTTTTGCCACAAATACACACAGCGATTTTGTCAAAACACAACATGATTTTATTGGGATTACGTGGGCAAGCTAAAACCAGAATTGCCCGTTTAATGGTAAACCTTTTAGATGATTACATGCCCATTATAAAAGGCAGTGAAGTAAATGACGATCCGCTTAAGCCATTAAGCAGGTATGCCGTTGATTTAATTAAAGAGATGGGTGATAAAACGCCCATAGATTGGATATACAGAGACGAAAGGTATACCGAGAAATTGGCTACACCAGATGTAACTGTTGCCGATTTAATTGGCGATGTGGATCCCATAAAAGCAGCCTCTTTAAAACTTACCTATGCAGATGAACGGGTTATACATTACGGACTAATTCCGCGTTCGCACAGGTGTATTTTTGTGATAAATGAGTTACCCGATTTACAGGCACGCATACAGGTTTCTTTGTTTAATATTTTACAAGAGGGCGATTTGCAAATACGTGGTTTTAAATTGCGCTTGCCATTGGATGTACAGTTTGTATTTACTGCAAATCCTGAAGATTATACCAATAGGGGTAGCATTGTTACACCGCTTAAAGATAGAATTGATAGCCAAATATTAACCCACTATCCAAAAGAAATTGAAACTTCATTAGCCATTACACAACAAGAAGCCAAACTTTCTGAAACGCAAAATAAGTTCATCCAATCAAACCCATTAATGTATGTATTGGTAGAAGAGGTTGCCATGGAGGCGCGTAAAAGTGAGTTGATTGATCAAAAAAGTGGTGTATCAGCTAGGTTAACCATCAGTGCGTTAGAAAACCTATTTAGCTTTGCTGAAAGGCGTATGCTAATTAACAAAGAAAAACAAACCTATACACGCATACAGGATTTATATGGAGCCATTCCTGCCATTACTGGTAAAGTAGAGTTGGTGTATGAAGGTGAATTGGAAGGTTCTTCAAGTGTGGCTTATAGTTTAATTGGTAAGGCCATTCGTAGCGCTTTCGAAAAGCAATTTGCGAATCCAGAAAAAGCCAAACGTGCCAAACAGGCCAATCCGTATGCTAAAATCATAGCATGGTTTAATGATGGTAATCAATTGTATATTACCAATACCACCAGCGACACAGAGTATGAAAAGATGTTGTTGGAAGTAGCGGGTCTTAAAGATTTTGTTCAGCACCATGCAGGTAAACAAACCAAACAAGAGTTGTTGTTTATGATGGAATTTGTTCTACATGGTTTGGCAGAGCTTAGTCAAATTAGTAAAACAAATGATGTATCAGGGCCAGTTTTTAAAGATATCATGAGTGGTATGTTAAATACAGGAAAAGATTCGGATGATGAGGATTATGGAGGATATTATGAAAGCAAATAGGCGAGCTGTAACAAGATGATTGTTGTAAGTGAATAGTTTAGCCATAAAAAAGGCCGTTTCCACAATAAGGAAACGGCCTTTTAATATTGTATACAGGATATTTAGTTACCTGCTTTAATGTTAGCAAACATTGGCGATACCGTTAGCTCTTTGCTACCTGGAGTATGTTTGTAAAAACCTTCGCCCGATTTAATACCTAGGTTACCAGCTGTTACCATGTTTACCAATAATGGGCATGGTGCATATTTAGGATTTCCGAATCCGTTATGTAGCACATTTAATATGGCCAAGCAAACATCTAAGCCAATAAAATCGGCAAGTTGCAATGGCCCCATTGGATGAGCCATACCTAATTTCATTACGGTATCAATTTCTTCAACTCCACCAACACCTTCATGTAAGCTAATAATGGCCTCATTAATCATAGGCATTAAAATACGGTTGGCTATAAAACCCGGGTAATCGTTGCTAGATGCTGGAACTTTGCCAATGGCTTTAGATAATTCGGTAATGGTTGTAGTAACCTCAGCTGAGGTTTTGTATCCATTAATGATTTCAACCAATTTCATCACTGGCACTGGATTCATAAAGTGCATGCCAATTACCTTATCCGCTCTTTTTGTAACCGAGGCTATTTTGGTAATAGAAATAGAAGAGGTATTAGATGCTAAAATGCAATGTGGAGGTGTAATTTCATCTAGCGTACGAAAAATATCCAACTTAATATTCATGTTTTCCGTAGCTGCTTCAATCACTAAATCAGCATTTTCAGCACCTTTTTTTAAATCGGTATAAGCGGTAAGGTTAGCAAGGGCAGAGGCTTTATCTGCTTCAGTTAATTGCCCTTTGCTTACTTGTCTATCAAGGTTTTTTTCAATGGTTTCAATGGCTTTTTTTAGTGCACTTTCATTTACATCAACCAAACTAACTTTGTAGTTATTTTGTGCAAAAACGTGTGCAATTCCATTGCCCATTGTTCCCGATCCAATTACAGTAATGTTTTTCATGTGTATAGAAGTATGTATTGTTAGGTGTTAATTTTAAATCTTGGCAAATGTAATACCTATTGTACGTATTTTTTAAAACGGTAAAATAAGAGCAAAAATACCATTATAAATACCTGTAATAATGCAACTTAAAATAGCATGTCTAGGCGCTGCAGGAATAGAACTATAATAACAGGTGTAGGGTTAACTCGCCTATTAAATAAAGAGGCGTTGGTTGATGTTATGATTTAATAAAACGGGCTATGTAGCGTTTTTTATTGTTTTCAATTACCAAATAATACATGCCCGATTTTAACTTTTTTACATTTAATAAACAGCAGTTTTGATTGGTATTAACATCCGTTTTTATCACTTCAAATCCTTTATTATCTGAAACTAAAATATGGGCATTTGAAAAAGTTTCGTAATCGGGGAGTGACATTGTTAAAACATCATCAACAGGGTTTGGCATAAGATTTAACCCGGTTTCTTTGGTGTTTGATTTTAAACCCACTACACTTTGGTCGCGTAAACCAAATGCGTAATCGCCTGGTAATAATTTAGTCAACCAAAACCTCCCTAATTTATCTTTTAGGTTTCCTCCGGGTTGGTAAGATGCTTCACTTGGAGTAGTAATCACGCGCCATTCGCTATTTTCGTTTGTACGATACAGTAAAACTAAACTGTCTTCGGTTAATATGCTCTTTAGCAGTTCTTCATCTAAATAATTTTGAGATGTACCATTGTAATTAAAATAGGCCCAAGCAGAAAAGGATGATGGAAATTGTCCACGCACACTCCAATAACGTTCATTACTAATGCGAATGCCTTGTGTACGTAAAT
>JBILPP010000011.1:0-15563 GCA_044373765.1 Bacteroidia bacterium | reverse complement strand
AAGCCTTTCGTTATTACCTAAAATTCCATAAAACCAATTGTGCCCAACTTCATGTACAATTACTTGTCGGTTTACTTCGGTTACATTGGTTATGGTAGGATACTCCATGCCACCCCCCGCCTTTAATTTGGTAATTACAACAGATGCATGTTGGTAAGGATAATTGCCAACCTGATTAGAATAAAATTTAACCGCTTCGTTGGTATATAAAATTCCTTCCGCCCGTTTTTTGTCATTATCCTTTTCACTAAAAAACCAGGTTTCAACGTTATGTCCATTGTTAAGCATTACCGCTCCTTTGCTTACCTTAAACTTAGCACTGGCAAACCATGCAAAATCATGAACCGAATCTTGCACAAACCGTACTGTTTTTAATGGCTGTTTCGATGGATGCATTTCATAAACAACATCATTGCGTTTAAGCCACCATTCTTTTTCTTCAGGTTGTTGTATTTGGCCCGTTGCTGCCACCACGTAATCTTTGGGCAATGTAATATCAACCACAAACTTTCCGTATTCGCTGTAAAACTCTCCTTGGTCTAAATACGGCATTGGATTCCATCCATTTACGTCATATACTGCAGGTTTAGGGTACCATTGAGTAACACAAAACAACATGTTTTCTTCACCTAAGCGCGAAAAAACTTTAGGCATTTTAACCCTAAAAGGCGTTGTTATATCCACTTTTTGTCCAGCTAAAACAGGCTTTTCTAAAACAAGTTTGGCTACTTCATAACCCAGTATAAATTCTGTTTTAACCTTTTGTCCGTCAATCTTAAAATTTAACGAATCCAGTTTGCCTCTGTTATTTTTAGGGGCGTAGTAAAAATCTGTTTTGCCGTTTTCAATTTGCTGTTGGGCGAAAGGCGTCTCTGTATTTAAATAAGCATTAGGCCATAAATGGATGTATATTTCTTTTAATGTATCTGGTGAGTTGTTGTAATAGGTCATGGTTTCAAAACCACTTAACACATTTTGTGAGTCGCGCAAAACTACTTGTATGTTATAATCAACCCTTTGCTGCCAACTTGCCTGGCTTAAATTTTGGGATTGAGCAATGGTTGTAAAACCTAATAAAAAAGCGAATGCAGGAAGTGCAGTTTTATACATGTATGCAATAAACGTATTTTAAATGTAAATTATTTGCAGTTTTTACAAGCGGCATAATGAATAGATTAAGTTGTTTGTTAATTGTTCTAAAACTATGTCACACAACCCAAGCTATTTAATAAGTTGTGTATAATCTCTGTATTTTTTTCAAACATCACCTTGTTTTGGTGTTATATTTGTTCGGCTAAGTTTTAGAACTATGGATGCTGACGATTTTTTAGACGAAGAAGTACAATCGAACGTACAGCGATACGAAAAGATGTTGCGGAATAAAACCCGCGAGTTTTTTGAAGCTGAGGCATTAGAAGATATTTGCGATTATTATATTCAAAAGGAAAAACTTAAGAAGGCATTAGAAGTGCTTTATTATGGTGAAGAGTTGTTTCCTAATCACATTGGCTTTATGGTGCAAAAGGCAAGTGTATTTTTAGCGATGGGAAAACTAGAAGAATCCCTTGAAATTGCTGAAAATGCTGAGCTATACGAACCATTTAATGCCGATATAGCTTTAATAAAAGGGGAAGTTTTTTTAAACATGAACCAAGATGAAAAAGCAGAGGCCTGTTTTGATAAAGCATTATTGCACACAGATGACCGACCAGATGTGTTATTTGAAATTGCTTACGCCTACGAAGAAACTAACCGTTTAGACAAATCTGCTGAATATTTTGAGTTAATTGTTTCTGAAAACCCTGAATTAGAGCAAGCCTACCACGAAACAGCAAATGCCTATGATTTGCTGGGGAATTACGATAAAAGTATATTCTACGTCCATAAGCTTATTGATATGGACCCCTACAATACTTCAGCATGGTATGCATTGGGTGTAATTCATACCAAAATCGGAAACTTTGAAAAATCAATTGACGCGTTTGATTACTGCTTGGCTATTGATGAAGATTATACAGCGGCACGCTTTAACAAAGCCAATGCCTTAGTAGAATTAGACAGATATGAAGATGCCATCTTAGAATACCAAATAACCATTGAGCGCGATGGCCCTGATGCTGTAACCTTTTGTAACTTGGCCGGTTGCTTAGAGCGAATGGATAGAAATGTGGAGGCGCGTGAATTTTACAAAAAAGCAACCAAGCTAAATCCCAATATTGCAGAAGCATGGTTTGGCATTGGACTTACCTTTGAAAAAGAAGATCGACTAAAAGAAGCCTTACAATTTATTAAGCGTGCCGTTGTTTTAGAGCAAGATAACACCGAGTATTTATTGGTTTTGGGTGCAACGGAATACAAAATGAATCATGTTGAAGAGGCCATAGCATGCTATCAAGATATTATTCTACTTGATCCGATGATGGTAGAAGCTTGGCTAGATTGGTCGTACGTGCTTTTTGTAGAAAACAAACAAGAAGAAGCGGCTGATATTGTTGGTAAAGCACTTAAGTTAAGCCCTGAAAATCACCAATCGCACTACAGAATGGCTACTTATTTGTACGCCATGGGCAAAACCAGGCAAGCAAAAGTGCACTTAGAAACAGCTTTAAGTATTAATTTTGACGACCACTTTTTAATTTTCGAGATTATGCCTCAACTTCAAAACGTGAGCGACATCTTATCACTTATAGCACTGTATAAAGAAAAAAATGAGAAACTTTAAACTGAAACAGTTACCCGATAGAACTGCAAAGCCACGTAATAATGGTTTAACAATGGTAATGGACAAAGGCCTTAGCCTTACAGAAGCCGCAAATTTTATTGAAGCAAACAGCGAGTACGTAGACTTGGTTAAATTGGGTTTTGGAACCAGCATGGTATCTCCTAACCTTGCTGAAAAAATTAAGCTATACAAAGATGCAGGTATGCGCGTTTATTTTGGTGGAACTTTATTTGAAGCCTTTATTGTGCGTAACCAATACGATGATTTTTTAAAGGTCATTGATAAATATAAACTTGAGCATGTTGAAGTTTCAGATGGCAGTATTGAAATGCCACACAATGTAAAATTAGAATATATCAGTAAAATTAGCAAGCACGCCATTGTGTTAAGCGAAGTAGGAAGTAAAGATGTAGAAAAAATTATTCCACCTTACCAGTGGATAGAGTTAATGAAAGCAGAACTTAAAGCTGGTGCTTGGAAAGTAATTGCAGAAGCACGTGAGGCTGGAAATGTCGGTGTATACCGAAGCAGTGGAGAAGTTCGCGAGGGTTTAGTGCAGGAGATTTTAACAAAAATTGATAGCGAAAAAATTATTTGGGAGGCCCCGCAAAAAGCGCAACAAACCTACTTTATTAAGTTGGTTGATGCGAACGTTAACCTTGGTAACATAGCTCCAAATGATGTAATTCCTCTGGAAACATTGCGTATTGGTTTGCGTAGCGATACGTTTACCTTCTTCTTAAACAAAACAGCCAAGTACATTCCCAAAAAGAAATAAGCCTTAGTTTATTATGAGTTTACAACAACAAATAAATACCGATATCATTACGGCAATGAAAGCCAAAGACGAAGTTTCGTTACGTGCTTTACGTGCCTTAAAATCTGCATTAATGATTGCTGCCACAGCAGAAAGTGCAAAAGACAGCCTAGAGGATGAAGCTGCCATTAAAATTTTTCAGAAACTGGCTAAACAACGCAAAGAAAGTATAGACATTTTTGTGACTAATGGCCGCGAAGAATTGGCAGTAACAGAACGCGAAGAACTTGCTGTTATTGAGCGCTATTTGCCTAAGCAAATGAGTGAAGACGAAGTTAAAGCAGCACTACAGTTGGTGTTAACAGAAATAGGTGCAACTGGAGCAGCAGATTTTAGCAAAGCAATGCCTGCAGCTATGAAAGCGTTAGCTGGAAAAGCTGATGGAAAAATCATTTCTTCGCTTTTAAAACAGCTTTTAGGATAATAATAATTCTTGTATAATTGTACAAAGGGGCGCACAAGTGCGCCCTTATTCGTGTAATAATAAATGCATACTTATGACAAATGAAGAGAGGATAAAAAAGGCATTTGAGAAAAAGAATTGGCCAGAAATAAGAGTTACCGATAGTTGGGCAACCTTTAAAATTATGGCAGAATTTGTAGAAGGATTTGAGAAAATGAGCCGCATTGGTCCATGTGTTTCCATATTTGGTTCGGCCAGAACAAAACCCGATAATCCATATTTTATACTAGCCGAAGAAATTGCACTTAAATTGGTAAATGCAGGTTTTGGTGTAATTACAGGAGGCGGGCCAGGTATTATGGAAGCGGGTAATAAAGGGGCATACGAAAACGGGGGTAAGTCTGTAGGACTTGGAATTGAGTTGCCTTTTGAGCAGTTTGTAAATAAATACGTTGACCGTGATAAGATGATTAACTTTGATTACTTTTTTGTACGTAAAGTTATGTTTATGAAATATGCGCAAGGCTTTGTGGCCATGCCTGGTGGTTTTGGAACTTTAGATGAATTATTTGAAGCATTAACCCTAATTCAAACCCATAAAGTAGCGCGGTTCCCAGTGGTATTGGTTGGCACCGATTATTGGAGTGGATTAATAGACTGGATTAAGAAGGTAATGCTAGAAAAAGAGCACAACATTAATCCAGACGATTTATTCTTGTTTAAACTGGTTGATACTGCCGATGATGCTGTAAACTATATACTAGATTACTACGCAGACATGTCGATCAGCCCAAATTTTTAATTACATTTTTGTACAGATAAATTACGCATGAGCACACTAAAAGAAGACGCATTAAAGTACCACAGTAAAGGCCGCCCAGGCAAGATAGAAGTGGTACCTACCAAACCAACCAACACCAAACGTGATTTAAGCTTAGCTTACTCACCAGGAGTTGCAGAGCCCTGTTTGGCGATTGCCGAAAATATAGATGATGTATACAAATACACCGCTAAAGGAAACTTAGTAGCGGTTATTAGTAACGGAACAGCTGTATTGGGTTTGGGCGATATTGGCCCTGAGGCATCAAAACCAGTTATGGAGGGTAAAGGAGTACTGTTTAAAATATTTGCCGATATAGATGTGTTTGATATTGAAGTAAACACCAAAGATACTGAAGAGTTTATTCGCACCGTTAAAGCAATTAGCCCAACATTTGGTGGTATTAACTTAGAAGACATTAAAGCACCCGAGTGTTTTGAAATTGAACAGCGTTTAAAAGAGGAATTAGATATTCCTATTATGCATGATGACCAACATGGAACTGCAATTATTACAGGTGCTGGTTTAATTAATGCATTAGAGCTAGCGGATAAGAAAATTGATGCGGTACGTGTGGTGTTTAATGGTGCTGGTGCATCAGCCATGAGTTGTGCTAAAATCTTTTTAAGCCTTGGGGTTAAAAAAGAGCATTTAATTATGTGCGATAGCAAAGGTGTTATCCGCACGGACAGCCCGAATTTGGACTCAACCAAACAATTTTTTGCTACCAACCAAAACCTTACCACACTAACCGAAGCCATGAGTGGTGCCGATGTATTTGTGGGTTTAAGTAAAGGTAATGTAGTTAATCAAGACATGGTGCGCAGCATGGCAGCAAACCCCATTGTATTTGCTTTAGCAAACCCCGACCCTGAGATTCCATATGATGAAGCCATTGCGTCTCGCCCTGATATTATTATGGCTACAGGACGCAGCGATCATCCTAACCAAGTAAATAACGTTTTGGGATTCCCTTATATATTTCGTGGTGCATTAGATGTGCGTGCCACTAAAATTAACGAGGAAATGAAATTAGCTGCAGTTTATGCACTAGCTAATTTAACCAAAGAACCCGTACCAGAAATTGTAAGCTTGGCCTATAACGAAAAACACATTTCATTTAGCCGCACTTACATCATACCAAAACCACTAGACCCTCGCTTAATTACAACGGTATCTCCTGCTGTGGCAAGAGCAGCAATGGAAAGTGGTGTGGCCAAAAACCACATAACCGATTGGGATGCCTATCATAACGAGTTACTGGAGCGCCTTGGCAAAGAGAGTAACTTTATACGTGTAATTGGAAGTAAAGCACGCAAGAATCCAAAACGCGTTGTATTTGCCGAAGCAGATAATTATAAGATTTTACGTGCCGCTCAAATTGTTAAAGATGAAGGCATTGCTATTCCTATTTTATTGGGTAATAAGGAAAAAATAAATGCACTAATTGATGAAAACAAAATTGATTTAGGCGAGGTAACCATTATAGATCCAATTGAAGAAAACACAATACGTGCGCGCTATGGTGAAGTATTTTACAAGAAACGCCAACGCAAAGGTATAACCATATACGAAGCCACTAAATTAATGCGCGACCGCAACCATTTTGCACCAATGATGGTGGAACTAGGGGAGGCTGATGCTATGATTTCGGGTTTAACCAAAAACTACCCAAGCACCATTAGACCTGCTTTACAAATTTTAGGTAAAGAAGAAGGAATAAATAAGGTGGCAGGTATGTACGTTATGCTTAGCAATAAGGGCACTTTGTTTTTCTCTGACACTACCGTAAACCAAAAGCCAGATGTTAATGATATAGTTGACATTACAAAGCTTACTTACGATGCCGTAAAGAAATTTAACATCACACCAAGCATTGCATTGTTATCATACAGTAACTTTGGAAGTGCTGAAGGCGACACGCCAACAAAAATGCAGCGTGCCCGCAAAATTTTGAAAGAAAAGTATCCTGAAATGATTGTGGATGGCGACATACAATCAAACATGGCACTTAACCAAAAAATGCTAAAAGAAAATTTTCCTTTTAGCGAGCTATGTGACCATCCGGTAAACACTTTGATTTTTCCTAACCTTTCGGCTGGCAATATTACTTATAAACTATTGCAAGAAACTGGAGGCGCGGAGGCTATCGGTCCTGTATTATTAGGTTTAAAAAAATCTGCACATATATTACAATTGGGAAGCAGCGTTCGCGAAATTGTAAACATGGTAATTATTGCAGTTGTAGATGCGCAAAGCAAAGAAGTAAACTAAACCATTTTTTAATAATCCAGAATTTAAAATCCCGACCTGTTCGGGATTTTAAATTTTACAATATCCGCTTTAATTAATCTAGTGTGTATTATACACATCAAAGCTTATTAGCGATATAGTCCTTCTGAGTGCGCAAAAAGGATAAAATAGTTTGCATAATTAATGTTACAGAAATTCTTTATATAAAAATTTACGTGTCACGATATCTTCATATTACTAAAATTACAAACCCCAAACGCAGGTATTTCTATCGTTCATCTTTTAAATCAGAAAGTTTTGGTTGCAGAATTTATTATAGAAAAAGTAAGTTATGATAAAAAAGATTCTGCTTACCTTTTTATTTTTAGTCATTTTAAATGCTTCAAAGGCACAACGTAATACTATTTTAATAATAGCAGATGACTTAAGCCCTGATTACTTTGGATTTTACGAAAACTATATAGATACGGTAGATGTGCCGCATATAAGAAGCTTATTAGCAAGGGGTGTTCGTTTTAAAAACCTCATGAGTAATCCTATATGTTCATCTACTCGCTCAACTATTTTAACAGGTAGATATAGCTTTAGAACAGGCGTGGGAGGCATTGTTGGTGGCATTGGCGGTAGCAACCAAATTGATACTGCAGAAATTTCAATCCCTAAATTATTAAAAATATATAATTCAAATATTGTAAAAGCTAACATTGGTAAATGGCATTTAAAGCAAGCAGTACCAACTGCAAATTTAACAAGTCCTTTAGCGTTAGGTTATGATTGGAGTGAAGGTCCTTTTATAGGGCAGTTACCAAGTTTTACCAATTGGACAAAATATACCAACGGTGTATCAAGCAATGTTACAACATATGCCACTACAGAAAACGTTAACAATGCCATTTCATGGTTAAACGCACAAAACCCTAATAAACCATTTTTTTTATGGTTAGCATTTAATGCGCCACACGAGCCTTTACATTTACCACCAACAGGCTTGCACACATATACAAACCTAAGTGGCACAACAGCCGACATTAACGCACAACCAAAACAGTATTTTAAAGCCATGATACAAGCCATGGACCATGAAATTGGTCGCTTGTTTGATAGCTTACAAATGATGAATAAATTAGATAGTACTGATATAATTTTTATTGGCGATAATGGCAATTCAACACGAATGGCACAAATTGCCGATATTGTAAAAGCTAAAGGTACCGTTTATGAGTATGGTGTGCATGTACCTATGATAATTGCAGGGCCATCGATAGTAAATAAAGGAAGGGTAAGCAGTGCATTGGTAAATACAGCAGATTTATTTGCAACCATTATAGAGAATTTTGGATATACGAATTGGCAAACGCAAATACCAACAAACAAACCTGTAGATAGTAAAAGTTTGCAGCCCATTATTAAGAACTTAAGCGATAGTGTTAGACCTTGGATTTTTAGTGAAATATTTAAACTCATCACTGATAGTGCAGATGCCAAAGGAATAAGAAACAGAAATTATAAATTAATAAAATTCAATTATGGTGCAGAGGAGTTTTATAACCTAGAAACAGACCCACTTGAAACCAATAATTTATTAAATGGTAATTTAACCGCCACAGATATTGCCAACTACAATTATTTGTGCAATGAAATGACAACACTTGTTGGAGGAAGTACTTTCTGTCAAAATGTAGTTGGAATAAATGGTGTAGATTTACAAAACGAATTAGTTGTTTTTCCGAACCCAGCTAAAAACAATATTACCGTAACAGTAAAAAAATATTTGCTTAAAAATTACACCATCGAATTGGTTGATTTATTTGGTAGAACGCTTTATAGACAAGAAAATATGCTGCCCGCAACAGCATACTTAATCAATATTTCTACCTTACCTAAAGGGTTGTATAACATATTAATAAAACTAGAAGGTGCAACCACCACAAAGAAATTAATTATTGAATAAAGCCAATCGATATACATAATCCTTAACAGCAAAAAACGATCAATGGCATTTTCAGATTAATTTGCTGCATAGGACTCGCTTTGAAAGAAGGAGCAAAATTACTACATTGAGCCTTTTGGCGTTTATTAGCATTTGTATTTGATAAGATTGTAATACTTCTAAACCATCTAACCAAGCATTAGTGGCCAATTAAAACCAAAATAAAATTAGGTAAGTGGTTGTGGTTGGCAGACTTTGTGAATGGTTAAAGATTGGTATATCTTTTAACATCACTTGATTAAAAAACGGGTAAAAAAAATAATAAAACAACATGAAAAAATTAATCACCATTCTTTTATTTAGCTTAATTGTTAATTTCATTAACGCACACGACATAAATTATGGAAAAGTAATTTTACGTGAATGGAATATTGAATCTGAAAATAGAATAATTGATGGCTCTTTTTACTTACTTAAAAACGGAAAAGTTTTTATAGAAGATGCTAATAACAATATTACAGCATACCCTTTGGCCTCCTTATCTAAGCAAGACCAAGCATTTGCTTTGCAAAAAAGCGAATGGGTAAATGCATTGAACAATCAAATACATGCAAAGGAGAATACCCCTATAAGCGTTCAATCTTTTTTTAATAATCAGTTTTGGATTGTAATAGGATTACTTGTTGCTTTGGGTTTGTTTGTTATTTCATTTGCAGAAAAAAAGAAATTGAAATATTTGATTCCTATTTTGGTATTCGGTATGAGCATCACGCTATATAGTTTCACCAAAAAAGTCTTGAAAACTTTGAAAACTAAAACTGCTCCAACCTTTATAGATTCTGCATTTGTAGCCTTTAAACCCCATGTGAATACTTATTGGGATACCGTTTATTTTTATGTAGAATCAAAAGGGATTCCTACTACCCACAACATGATGGTTGGAATTTCAAACCGCGGTTGGCAACAACAAGTTCCTATTCCACAATGTTATATTGGAGCAAATGCTTGGCCTATACCATTAAATCCAGTTTTCGCAACCAATCCAATTCCAGTTGATAGTGTTCATTTTATTAGAGGAGCAATTGCCCTTGCCGTTAATGGTATTCCAATTTTCAATGTGCATACCAACACTGGAGTAGATTCTTATTTAGATGGTCAATTAGATACTTATGGCGGGCATTGTGGAAGAGCAGATGATTATCATTATCATATAGCACCATTGCACTTATATAATTATACGGCTACTACTTTGCCAATTGCTTTTGGCCTTGATGGCTATGGAGTATATGGCAGCGTTGAACCTGATGGAACTGCAATGCAAACTCTCGATGCCAATCATGGACATTTATATAATGGCAACTATCATTATCACGGGACATCATCAGCACCTTATATGATAGCAAGGATGGCAGGAGAAGTTACAGAAGACGATACACATCAATTAATTCCACAAGCAACTGCAAAACCAGTTAGGCCAGGGCTAACACCTTTAAATGGAGCATTAATTACATCATGTACCCCAAACTCGATTAGCAACGGATACAATTTAACTTATACTAGAAATGGGCAAACCGATTCAGTTGTTTATAGCTGGTCGGCTGCAGGAATTTATACATTTAAGTACTATACGAATGGTGGTCTTGATTCAACAAAAAACTACAATGGTTTTGTACCATGTGTTGTGCCCTCTACGGGCATAATCGAACCTACCTATTCGGCTTCAGATATCCTAATTTTTCCAAACCCGAATAATGGTGTCTTTCACTTACAATTAAAGAATAGCATTAAACAAAATGAGATTAAATTAATTTCAATTTATAATTTAAAAGGTGATTTAGTATATCAAAAAAATCACTTTGAAAGCGATTTTGAAGTCAAGAAGATCACTAAAGGAATCTACTTGATGCAAATTCAATTTGCAAATAACATACTTACAAAAAAATTAATTGTTCAATAAAGAATAAATAAAATCGATGAAGAAAATAACTTATTTATTCTTACTAAGTTTGCCAATTTGTGTAAATGCTCAATATACTGGAACAGCCTCTGTTACCCAAGGATTAGCAACCAAAACAGTTTCGAATTTACATATTTGTACCAATGGAAGGGTTACCGATGTTGGCTCTATTGTTGCTACCAATTCGTCAGTTTGGACAGTACCCGCAACTGTAAATTTTACAAACAATTCGTTTCCATTTGCTTCTAACCTTTACAACCCCTGTTCAGGAAACTTATTTGCAAACGATATAGCTGCTTTAGCTGCATTAAATGGTGCTGATATTATAAATATTGATGAAGATGGAGAAGTAATAACAGCATTTGTTTTTGCTGATAATTATTTTGAAATGTATATTAATGGAGTAGCCGTTGGTAAAGACAATGTTCCCTTTACTCAATTCAATTCAAACATTGTACGGTTTAGAGTGAAAAGGCCATTTACAATTGCTATGCTACTAGTAGATTGGGAAGAACTTTTAGGAGTTGGTTGCGAAAATAGCAATGGCTTTCAATACCACATGGGTGATGGAGGTATGGTAGCTGTTTTCAAAGACTCTTTAAATAATATAATTGCAAAAACGGGAAGCGACTGGAAGGCACAAACTTTTTATACAGCTCCAATCATTGATTTAACTTGCCCAACCGAAAACGGTATCCTGCGGATTTCAGCTAACTGTAGCACACAAGATGCAAACAACGGAACAAATTATTATGGCTTGCATTGGAACAGACCAACAAACTGGATGGGTGCGTCTTTTAATGATTCGATATTTCCAACTGCTACTACATATTCCAATGCAACTGTAGGGATAGATAACAAACCAGCTTACACCAATTTCACAAATATTTTTGATAATCCTTCAAATGACGCGCAGTTTATTTGGAGTAATAATATTGTTTTAGATAATGAAGTAATTGTGAGATACACAGTTTCATTAACCACTGGTGTTTTGGAAATGGACAACATGGATAAAGCCATTAACCTTTATCCTAATCCAGCAAAAAACGACTTTCAAATTACACTTGATAAATCAATAAACAGCAGCGAAATTAAAAACATTAGTATCTATAATTTATATGGTGATAACGTTTTTGAAACAAATAAATATACCGAAAAAATATCTTTGAATGACATTTCTAGTGGAGTGTATTTTGTGAAAATTACAGTTGGTAATTATCAATTAATTAAAAAACTTATTATTCAATAAATGAGAAAAGCAATCCTTGTCATTCCATCGTTTTTAATGGCTATTACAGCATTTTCCCAAAGTGTTATTAAAACGATGATGCGCCTTCCAGATACAGGAGTTACAACAGGTTATACAACAACTTTTGGCGAAGATAATGATTACAATATTTTCCCTCCTTTTTTTACCAAAAACGGAAATGGAACAATAACCGATACTGTTACAGGCCTAATGTGGCAACAAACAGATGGTGGAGAAATGACTATTGAAAATGCTATAATTTATTGCAATAATCTAGATTTGGGAGGCCATTCTGATTGGCGATTGCCAAACGCTCTCGAGGCATTCAGTATTCTAAATCATCAAAACTCGAATCCTGCTTTGGATGCAAGCGTGTTTAATTCATCACTTGCCGAATACTGGTGGACAAGCGACAGACAAGCAAATGATAACACAAAAGTTTGGGCAACAAATTCTGGGGGAGGAATTGGCAACCACCCTAAAATCGAGACCATAAGTGCTGGCGGAATAAAAAGATTTCATGTAAGAGCAGTTAGAGATGTTACAACTCCAACAGTAATTCCAAATCATTTTACAGACAATGACAACGGTACAATTACAGATAACATTACTGGTCTTATTTGGCAAAAATCCCCTTACACGGATACCCTTTCATGGGAGCAAGCACTAACTTATGCCGATACCCTTTCACTAGCAGGAACAAGTGATTGGCGTTTACCCAACATTAAAGAATTACAATCAATCAATGATGTGACTTTGATTAACCCTTCTTTAAATACAAATTTTTTTATTACTGATGGCACAAAAAAGTATTGGTCTTCTACAAGCATCACAAATCAATCAACAAGAGCGTGGTATTTAAATGCACAGTTTGGCATTACAACATATGATGCAAAGACTGTTAAGCACAATTTGATTTGTGTGAAAGGAATTCAGACAACAACAGGGATTAAAGAAACTCAATTAACAAGTCTATCTGTATTTCCAAATCCATTTACATCAAGCATAATATTAAAAAACAAAACGGGTAACGAAAGTTTTGAACTAACCAATGGTATAGGTGCCATTATTTATAGTGGTAAATTTATAGAGGAACAGCTTTTTTCTTTTCTTCCAAATGGAATTTACTTTTTAAAAGTAGTTGACAAATCAACTTCAATCATCAAACTTTTAAAAGAGTAAATGAATTAAATGCCGCTAACTGAAGTCATACAGCAATATTTGTTGTTAGGTTTTACCCATGTAATCCCATTGGGATTTGACCATATCCTTTTTGTGATTAGTATTTTTTTTCTTAACTCTAATATAAAATCGGTTATCATTCAATGTTCTGTTTTCACGCTTGCACATAGCTTGTCGTTGGGTATAAGCACTGCAGGTTATATTGTTCCAGACACAAGAATTATTGAACCTCTTATTGCGTTTTCAATTTTAATTATATCCATTGAAAATATTTTACATAGCAAGATAAGTTCATACCGATTGTTTATTATTTTCGTTTTTGGTTTAATACACGGGATGGGTTTTGCTAGTGCATTAAAAGAGGTTAGAATACCCCAAAACAATTTTTTCAGTGCATTACTTTCTTTTAACATTGGGGTTGAGGTGGGACAAATCTCAGTAATTCTTTTGACCTACTTTTTAGTAAGCAAATGGTTTAGTAAAGAAGCCTGGTATAAAGAAAGAATTGTTTTTCCTATCTCAAGTGTTATAGGTTGCATTGCATTATATTGGACAATTGAACGTATATTTTTAGGTTAGAGAAATCTCCTAGAAAAATTAAGCGTTAACAACCCTGTTGTTTTTAAATTAAATTCCTGATTACCTGTATATGCATACCTTAAATGCCATGTTAATTTAATAGAATCAATTAGAATCCAATCTGTCGGCTTCACAAACTTGCTTAATACACGATTGAAAAATTGTTGCCATCTAGCCAAATAAACAGCTTTAGAAGCTACTGCTCCTTGTTTTTTACCCCCTTGCTGGAACCCTATCTAGAAAGAAAGTTTTTAACAAGATTACGTTTGCTCTCAGAAAATTAGTTTTGTTCAGGTTATTTGCCGCAACAAATTTGTATTTCAATCATGAACATTAGTTAATAACATTTAGCTATATTTGATATGGATATATCAACCTTTCCGTTTGCTTTTAAGCTAATAACAGGGGCAACATAATCCAACGGTATATTCAATTTCGCTTCATTAAAAACAAACGCTTATGTGTTTCTCAGCCAGTGCAAGTTTCGGTGCAGGTATTGTGCTATCCAGCATATATGTTGCATCAATCAAGAAAGCAAAACCACAATCGCAATCACACATTTATTTTGCAAGCATCCCTTTGGTTTTTGCAGTTCAACAAATAACTGAAGGCTTCTTATGGCTATCTCTTACAAATACAGATTATGCTTTTTTGCAACAGGTCACTACTTATGTTTTTTTATTTTTTGCTCAAGTTGTTTGGCCCATTTGGGTTCCATATTCCATTCTAAAACTTGAACCAAAAGATAAGCAAAGAAAAGTAGAAAAGATATTGGTTGGCATCGGTGCGATTGTGTCAAGTTATCTTGCTTATTGCCTATTAACCTTTCCGGTTGAAGCAAAAATAATAGGGTATCATATTGCATATGGGCAAAATTATCCTGACTCAATTAGCCGCTACTGTGGGTTACTTTACATTATCGCTACCGTTATTCCGCCATTCTTTTCACGAATTAATAGAATGTGGATGTTAGGAAGCGCGATTTTTATCTCATATATACTTACAACCATGTTTTATACCGATTATATTGTATCGGTTTGGTGTTTTTTTGCATCCATTATTAGTATAGCGGTCTACGCGATTCTATATGAGCTTAAAAATTCTCCTGGCGTTATAAAAAAACCTGCAGAAAGTTGATTTTAAGAATTTAACTCGCTGAATTATGTACTTGCAGAAAGTTTCATTTCTCGTAAAAACGAACCTTTAGCTAAATTCACGCCCGCTAGCAAAGCATATGAAGAACCTGAATAGGAACTTAATTATACATAAATGGGTGCTAAAAGAAAGTAGCTTTAAAGAAACCTTTATTTAGCCAAAGCGGATTCTGGTATGTAAATTTATTTATTATTGGTATGTTAATCGAACGTGATAAAACCACTATTTTCACGGCATGAAGAGCTTGAAAACCATCTTGTTTGTATTGCTTACCATAGGGTTTTGCACCTGGTGGAGTTCATGCAAAGAAGACGAATTAGCCATAACCAATTCACCTATTGAAACACCCGCTGAACCTGCAAAAATGAAAGGAACAGCTGATTTATTATTTTCAGATTACGCCCCTTTAAAAAACAACCCCATTAGGTTGTATTATCATGTTCCAGCCAATGCAACCACATTAACGCCCATTTTATTGGTGTTTCATGGAACAGAT
>JBILPP010000163.1:0-4659 GCA_044373765.1 Bacteroidia bacterium | reverse complement strand
CCAAGGATGTTACTGCTATAATGGCTTTGGACATAGTACAATTTCAAGAGGCGGTTATTTTCCACCAAAAGATTTGGGTGATACAGCACGATATTTCAAAATAATGGATCAATTGAGAGATGAGCACCCCTGCTTGTTAATTAAGCTCAGCGATAAAGAGGAATACTCATTAAATACTGCAAAGAGTGTTGATTCAACATTTTTATATACTGAAATTGATTGTCCGGTTTGTTTACCCGGTATTGATTGTATGTGTATTCACAGTTGGTATCTAATTGCAAGAAAAAAAAATATTATTTATAAAATTGGTTTATATAACCGAGGTTTTGCAATAACCGAGGCTTACCTAAAAAGAGGTGCTGAAACTTTATACATAAATCAGCATGACCTTTGTGATATGAAAGGTAAGGAAAGAAAGAAGTTGTATAAAGAAATTACAGATTGTTTTGTACGTGAAATCTTACCCATCATGCAGCCTTATTTTTTAAAAAAACAGGGTAAGTTGAAATAGATTATTCTATCAATGATAATAGTGCTTAGATTGCTGTCAGTGTAATGAAATATTTGTTTTATTTTTTTAAATCTAAACATCAAATATTACTTTTATAAGTGAAAAGTATATCCTTTAAATTGAAATAAACGACACACACATGGAACGTGCTTGTGAAAGCACGTTCCATGCGCAGTAAAAACAAAATACGCAGTAAAATCTAAAACTACGCAAGGCTATTAAGGTATGACTTGGTGGGGTTGATTTCTTATAAAGTTTTATATTTGAGTATGTCCGAATTTTTGGAAATAGAAGATGGTAAAACATACTTTATTACCATGACAATAGTTGACTGGGTTGATTTATTTACACGAGAGTGTTATGTAAACATCTTAATCGACAGTGTTAAGTATTGCCAGAAGAATAAAGGTTTAGAAGTATACTCGTACGTTATTATGCCAAGCCATGCACATTTTATAGTAAGTAGTGCCGGTAATTTAAGTGATATACTTAGAGACATGAAAGAGCATACAGCGAAACAAATTATAAAAGAAATTACGGTAAACAAACAAGAGAGCAGGTGTGAGTGGTTGTTGGAGAAGTTTACAATTGGGCAATCTACAAAAACAGGTAAACAAGCATTTAGAGTTTGGATTCCCGGAAATCATCCTGAAGAATTGTACAGCGATAAATTTATTACACAAAAAGAAAACTACATACATATGAATCCTGTGGTTGCAGGAATAGTTAGTCAACCGCAACATTATAGGCTAAGTTCAGCCAGTGATGAGTCACCAATTAAAGTTTTATCTTTAAGATAAAATGAATGAAAAATCTAACTATGCTAGAATATATAACGATACACGCACGGCAACCCGAGTACTCGGGTCGTGAACGGATTACTGATGTCCCTTCAGTTTTCGACAGGCATTTTAACGCGATACCAACTAAAAATCCCATCCGTTTTATTGGATGGGATTTGTTATTTCTTACTTATGTTGGTTGATGATTTGTTGCAATGCGCTTGCTTGCATCACACCCGATTGTCGCCAAAGTACTTGTCCGTTTTTAAACAAAATAAGTGTTGGCACACCTTGTATTTGATAGTGTTGTGCAACCGCAGGGTTTTTATCTACATCAACTTTTAAAATTTTTGCATCATCCCCAATCATCGATTTTAACTCATCTAAAATGGGTTTCATCATTTTGCACGGGCCACACCACTCGGCCGAAAAATCAACCAAAACAGGTTTAGGTCCTGCAATAATTTCACTAAAAGCGTTGCTCATGGTATTATTTTATTTCTTCAAAAGTTACGTCTTCGGTATACGGTGTTTGCTTTTTTGATGTTGGTGGCACAGCACATCTTCCGCCTGCACATCCAATACCAAAAACCGACATGGCTGCAAAGTACCCACCTAAGGCCACCAGCATATATTGTTTGGCCACTATAGCCTGAATAATAAGTGTAACTCCCATAACCAAATAAAGGCCACGCATAAAGGTCCAGCCAGTTAATATTCTTTCTTTCATTATTTACCTATTTTGCTTTTTAAACTCATCCAACCACCACCATTGTATACTTCATAACCTTTAGATTTTAAAAATCCGCGGGCTGATGAACTGCGCATGCCACTTGCACAACAAGTAATAAGCGGTTTGTCTTTTTTTAGCTTACCTAAATTTTGTTCCAAGCTTTGTAAAGGCACATTTACGGCACCTTTAATATGCCCCGATTCAAATTCCCCCTTGGTTCTCACATCAACAATAATTGCACCTGCTGCTATAAGTTCATTATAATCAACTTTAGGTCCTAAATTAAAAATCTTCTTTAGTAAATTAATCATATTTTTAGTTGTTTATTAAATAGTTTACATCAAACCAACTTCCACCATTTTGGCAATCAATACCCATACTTTTTAGGTATGCTGTTGCTTGGCCACTTCTGTTGCCACTTGCACAACATAACACCAAGGGCTTGGGCATGGCTTTTATTTCTTCTACATGGTTTATAACGTCTTGTAAAGTAATGTTATACCAATTGTTATTATTTTTTAGTCCAAACTAAAAAAATAATTTTACAATGGTAATGCCGATGCTACATGAAAATAGTTCAATGAGGCTAGAGCCGAAATTGTACTATTTTGAATGTGCTTTCGGTATTTAAACTTCCTGCAACATGTCCGCCCATATATTCTTCAGGCGAGCGTACATCAATTACGGTATTTGGTTTCACGTTATTTGTTTGTTTTTGTTTTGATGTCGTTTTTAAAAGAGCTGCCCAGCAATCCTCCCATAAAAGCACCATATAGCGTGCTGTTTATTGGGTTTGACGTGATGGCACAAGTGCCGTTGCTGCATCCTATAAAATAATAGTATGCATAACCTAAAACCGAACCAATGACAACACCAAGTATTGTTCTATTGTGTTTTTTGATAAATATTTTCATTATAACATGGTACTAGGACAAACGTAATCTGTTACAGGAAATGCACCCGAATTTTTAATTGCAGTAAATCCGCCTTGCACATTAATTAAGTTATCGTAACCACGTGCTTTAAGTACCGAAGCAAAAATCATAGAGCGATAACCACCTGCACAATGTACATAGTAAGTTTTGTTCTTGTCAATTTTAAGCATGCTTTCATTGATGTAATCCAATGGTGCATTTTCTGCATCTACAATATGTTCGGCATAAAACTCACTGGCCTTGCGCACATCTAATATATTTATGTTTTTATCAGATTGATATGCGTTTGTAAAATCATCAATAGAAATGCTACTTATGCTGCTGGTTTCTTTCCCCGCTTTAATCCATGCTTCAATTCCACCTTTTAAATATCCAATGGCATGATCGTAACCTACGCGCGCTAAACGGGTAACTACTTCTTCTTCTCTTCCTTCCTCAATGATCAATAATAAAGGTTGTTTAATATCAATAATCATGGTGCCAACCCAAACTGCAAAGTTTCCATCAATACCAATGTTTATAGCATTTGGAATAAATGCTTTGGCAAATAAATCGGCACTGCGGGTATCTATTATTAATGCTTGTGTCTCGTTTGCTGCTGCTTCAAATGCGTCAACACTTAATGGTTGTGTGCCTTGTTGCATTACTTGATCTATGCTGCTGTATCCATTAATATTCATCAATACATTATTGGGGAAATAAGCTGGTGGAGGAGTTAGGCCATTTAGTAATTCATTAATAAAATCTTTTTCTGTAATGCCTGGTCTTAATGCGTAATTGGTTCTTTTTTGATTGCCTAATGTATCGCTGGTTTCTTTGCTCAAATTTTTACCACAAGCGCTACCTGCTCCATGCGCGGGATAAACAATAATATCATCGGCAAGGGGAATAATTTTATTTTGCAACGAGTGATACAAATGTTTGGCAAGTTTTTCTTGCGTTAAATCGGCAATCACATGCTGCGCTAAATCTGGCCTTCCCACATCACCAATAAATAAGGTATCTCCTGTAAATATGGCCGTTTGTTTTCCTGTTTCGTCAGTTAATAAAAAACAACTGCTTTCCATGGTATGGCCTGGTGTATGTAACAAAGTAATTTTAGCTTTACCTATGGTAAATACTTCTCCATCCTGGCCGACATAGGCTTTATAACCCATTTGCATTTGTGTTGGTCCATAAACAATAGTAGCACCTGTTTTTTCGGCCAAATCAATATGTCCAGAAACAAAGTCAGCATGGAAATGTGTTTCGAATACATATTTTATGCTTGCTCCACGCTTTTGCGCCATTTCTATATAAGGCGATACCTCACGAAGTGGATCAATAATAGCTGCTTCTCCATTGCTTTCAATGTAGTATGCGCCATGTGCTAAACATCCCGTATATATTTGTTCTATTTTCATACCCTTTAAATTTATAGTACAAAATTAATACTACTGCAATGAGTAGGCTGTGACTTTTGTTACACAATGTATACGAAAATGTATGATTTTTATTAGGCGTAATAAGTACAGTTTGGTCTATTTACAATTAATCATGTAGTTAAACCATTTGTTTTGCTTGGCAGAGAGAGCTTGTTTTATTTTTCTTTGGTTGATATACCAAATGGAAGATAAAGCGGACAAAAGCTGATAAAGCTTGTTAGAATAAATACGGTAGCAATTACTAAAAGGATGATTGCAACTGTACCGCTAATGA
>JBILPP010000162.1:0-4668 GCA_044373765.1 Bacteroidia bacterium | reverse complement strand
GGTCCATATAATCCATCCATAGAAAAATACGTATTTGAAGGCACATTAAACTTAAGCATGGCCACGCTAAACAACAGCAACTGCGCTTATTGGGATGTGTTTTACGAAGTTTGCTGCCGCGGTGACGATATATGGAACTTAGCAGAATCTAGCGGGCAAACATTTAGAATTGGAGCAACCATTAACATCTTTAACCGCTCACAAAACCCTTTTAAAAATAACTCTCCTATTTTAAAAAATGAAAGTGTGGTAACGTTATACTCCGGTATAGAGTATATACTTAACTCGGGAGCAGTAGACCCTGATGACGATTCATTGTCTTATGAACTTTCACCCGCTTTACAACAAGGTGGTGGCATTGTTAACTACCAAACACCAGGCAGTGCCAATTATCCGTTTCCTTTGGATTCAAGCAAGTCTCCACACATTAATTCCCCTCAACCCAACGGACCTTATGTGCTTATAGATTCTTTGAATGGTGATATTAGTTTTAATCCTTTAAATAATACATTAGGATTAATATTTGGAAACATGAATGTTAGAATAAAACAATGGTCTTACAACGCAAATGGCATTCCGTTGTTGGTTGGAATAACCCATCGTGATATACTATTATTTGTACTTAATGGCCCTGCTAATAATCCACCACGCTTCATCACAACACCTTCACTTCCTAATAACCAACCTAAATACAACCACGAAATTACGGCAGGGCAACAACTTTGCTTTACGATTACTGCCAAAGATACGGATGTAAATCCGCTCATTCCCAGATATGATACCACCTTTATTTCGTGGAATGAAGGAATTGTTAGACCAGGGAAACTGACTTTTTTACCAAATTATACTGTTACACCCAACCAACCAAGACCAAGAGAAGATACTTGGCAATTTTGTTGGCAAACCGAACAAACTGATATACGTTCGCTTCCTTACTATTTCACCGTAACAGCAGTTGATAAATTTTGCCCTAACATTGGGCAGATTAATAAAGCATTTAGTATTAAAGTCATAGCAATTGGACAAGCAGCTCCTACCATCACCTCTTTTACACCACAAACAGGTACCAATGGCACATTAATAACCATTAATGGAACTAATTTAAACAATGCAAGTTCGGTTACTTTTGGAGGTGTTAACGCTAAAAGTTATACTGTTGTTTCACCATTAATTATAACTGCAATAGTTGATAGCGGGGCCACAGGCAATGTAAGTGTGGTTACACCAAACGGAACTGCACTGCTCAATGGATTTACTTATACCACCAATACAGGTATTGCCAAGTTTGCATCACAATCATATTCTATCTTCCCTAATCCGGTTAGCGCAGAAATTATCATTGAATCTAACAAATCATTAAATGAATCCCGTTTTGAATTGATGGATGTAAATGGCAAAGTATTGATCAATACAACTTGCAATACACCAACCAATAGGTTAATTATGGATGTGAAATCATTAAGTCCATCGATGTATTTACTGCGTATTACATCGCAAGGTCATTCGAATACTGTTAAGATTATAAAGCAATAAAAGTTCTTGCTAAATTTATAAACGAAAACAGGCCACCCATGGGTGGCCTGTTTTTTTTTACATGATAACTTAAAAGTTAACTATGCGTTATTTTCTGAACTTGTTCCTTCCGGTTTGTTTTCAGGACGAGGCGGACGAGGCAATAAAGCTTTATGAGATAATTTAACCTTACCCGTTTTCTTATCAATTTCAATCAGCTTCACTTTTATTTCTTCGCCTACTTGTAATACACCTTCCATACTTGGTAAACGGTTCCAGCTTACTTCACTAATGTGTAATAAACCATCTTTACCAGGTAAATATTCAACAAAGGCACCAAAATCAACGATGGTTTTAACTTTACCAACGTATTCTTCACCTACCACAGGAACTGCAGTAATGCCTTTAATGATATCAACCGCTCTGCGCATGCTGTCACCATTGGTTGCAGCTACTTCAACAACACCTGTATTACCAACTTCAGTAATAGAGATAGTAGCACCCGTATCTTTTTGTATACCTTGAATTACTTTTCCACCAGGACCAATTACCGCACCAATAAAATCTTTATCAATAATAATGGTTTCGATACGTGGAGCATGTGGTTTGTAGTCATCATTAGCTTTGCTGATGGTTTTATTCATCTCGTTCATGATGTGTAAACGGCCTGCGTTAGCTTGTTTTAAAGCTTCTTCAACCATTTCCCATTTCAAACCATTAATCTTGATGTCCATTTGGCAAGCAGTAATACCTTTAGCAGTTCCCACTACTTTAAAATCCATATCTCCTAAGTGATCTTCATCACCTAAAATATCAGTTAAGATGGCGTATTTGCCTGTGCTTTCATCGCTAATTAAACCCATAGCCACACCACTCACTGCACCTTTAATTTTAATACCTGCGTCCATTAATGCTAACGAACCGGCACAAACTGTTGCCATTGATGATGAACCATTAGATTCTAAAATATCACTTACAATACGAATGGTGTAAGGACTTTCGCTTAATGGTGGTAAAATACGTTTTAAACCACGTAAAGCTAAGTTACCATGTCCTATCTCTCTACGTCCTGGACCACGGTTAGGTTTTACCTCACCTGTTGAGAATGAAGGGAAATTATAATGCAATAAGAATTTGGCATAACCAGCATTCATTGGTGCATCTAATAATTGCTCATCTAATTTAGTACCTAAAGTTACCGTTGTTAACGATTGTGTTTCGCCACGTGTAAATAACGCACTACCGTGTGCTGCAGGCAAATAACTTACCTCACTCCAAATAGGGCGAACTTCATCTAACTTACGGCCATCTAAACGCATTTTATCGTTTAAAATCATGGCACGAACCGCATCATACTCCACATCGTGGAAGTACTTGTTCAATAAAAATTTATCATGAGCAGTTTCGCTGCCTTCTGGATAAAATTGGTTGATGTATTCTTTACGAACGGCTTTAAATGCTTCACTACGTTCGTTTTTACCTAACGCACCTTTAGCAATAGCCATAATTTTATCGTAAGCAAACTCACGTATATGTGCAGCTAAAGTATCGTCACTGCGCTCGTGTTTGTAGGCACGGGCAGGCTTTCTACCACCAAGCATTTCACATAATTCCCACTGCGCTTTGCACTGAAGTTTAATGGCTTCGTGTGCAATTTTTAAAGCCGCTAACATGTCTACTTCACTAACCTCACTGCACTCACCTTCCACCATATTTAAGTCATGCTCAGTACCTGCAACGATCAAATCCATATCGGCATTAGCCAATTGGTCGATGTAAGGGTTTAACACAAACTCTCCATTAATACGTGCAATACGCACTTCAGAAATTGGGCCGTTAAACGGAATATCACTTACCATTAAAGCTGCCGAAGCGGCTAAACCTACTAAGCAATCTGGGTTTAAGTTCTTGTCTGATGAAATTAATTGTAACATTACCTGCGTATCGGCATGGTAATTTTCAGGAAAAAGTGGACGCAATGCACGGTCAACAATACGGCTAACCAATACTTCGTAATCACTTAATTTTGCTTCACGTTTGTGGAAACTACCTGGAATGCGGCCTACAGCTGCAAATTTCTCTTGGTAATCTACCGTTAGTGGCATAAAATCCACATCTTCTTTGGCTTCACGTGCTGATACTGCTGTTGCAAGAATCATCGTGTCGCCCATTTTTACTACCACTGCACCGTCAGCCTGACGTGCTAAGCGGCCTGTTTCAATTGAAATGGTTTTACCACCTATTTCAATCGTTTTTGTTGTTGCTTTACTCATTTTTCTAGTTGTTTACAGGGCCTATTCCCTGCAAGGTTTATTATTGTTTAAGTTTTTTTGCTTTAGGTAACCCAATGGGGTTAAGATTTTCATTTTATTAAAGCTACAATAAACACAAAAGCAGAGGCTTTTATTGGCCCCTGCTTTTATTAAATTTACGATATAGAAACCGACATTGATGCCGGAAAGTGTATCGCTAATCCAAAATAATTGAACATTATTTACGGATTTCTAATTCTTTAATGATCGCCCTGTAACGGAAGATGTCATTTTTAACAAGATAATCTAGTAGAGCGCGTCTTTTACCTACCAATTTCACAAGGCTTAACTCAGCAGAATAATCTTTTTTATTCTGCTTTAAGTGGCCCGTAATGTGATTAATACGGTGAGTAAATAATGCGATCTGACTCTCAGCTGAACCTGTGTCTGTTTTAGACTTGGCTTTACCGTACTTTTCGAAGATTGATTGCTTCGTGTCTGTGGTCAAATACATAATTTATAGTTTTATTGTTTAATAAAATGAGCCGCAAAGCTATGCAAATATTTGATAGTTACAAATGTTCTATCATCTGCACGAATAGCAACTAAGTTGTTATACCGCTTCTGGCTTAACCAGAGGCTTATTGGCTAGCAAGGAAAGCAATTGGCCCAATTGAATTCTCAAATTTGTACGATTGACAATCAGGTCGATGAAACCATGCTCCAATAAAAACTCCGAACTTTGGAAACCTTTTGGCAAATCTTTGCCAATGGTTTCACGAATTACACGCGGACCCGCAAAGCCAATTAACGCTTCTGGTTCGGCAATATTAAAGTCGCCCAACATGGCAAACGATGCCGTAACACCACCTGTTGTAGGATCTGTTAATAAACTGATGTATGG
>JBILPP010000161.1:0-4694 GCA_044373765.1 Bacteroidia bacterium | reverse complement strand
CAATTGTTAAATGAAGTGAAGGCTATGCCACCAACTCCATTAATGCCCGCATTTTTCATTGGGCATGGATCGCCCATGAATGCCATAATGGATAATCAGTTTACGCAAGATTTAGCCAAATCAACCCTATACTTGCCTGCACCAAATGCAATAATGGTGGTTTCAGCACATTGGTTAACCAATGGCACGTTTGTATCAGTAAATAATTTCCCTAAAGCCATTTACGATTTTGGAGGTTTTCCTAAAGCCCTATCAGATGTGAAATATGAACCACTAGGCTCGCCTGAGTATGCATTACAGGCTAAAACATTACTTGATCTATCGCATAACATACAAACCAGCGACATGATGGGATTGGATCATGGGGCTTGGAGTATATTAAGGCATATGTATCCGAAAGCCAATATTCCGGTTTTTCAATTAAGTATTGATGTATCGCAACCTGCTAAATATCATTACGATTTAATAAAGCAATTATCTGCTTTGAGGAGTAAAGGTTTGATGGTGGTGGGTAGTGGAAATGTAGTGCACAATTTAGGCAGTGTAAACTGGAACGATCCAACTGCGGGGCCTTACGATTGGACAGTTGAATTTGATGCATATGTGGCGCAGCACTTGCAAACAGGTAATCATTTAGCACTTGTTGATTATTTTAAGGCTGGGCAGTGCGCCAATCTATCGGTACCTACAAACGAACATTATTTACCTATGTTGTACGTATTGGGAATTCAACAAAAAAACGAACAGCTCAAGTTTATACACCATAGTTTTGATATGGGAAGTATAAGTATGCGAAGTTTTATGTTACAAGGGTGATTTTAGGATACGCAATTTATTTTTGCTTTTTCGCAATAAATCTTCAGATAAAAAACCGCTTTGCGATGTTCTTTTTCTTTTTGATGCACTATTAAGCATCGCTATTCCGCCTGTTAATATCCCTCCTGTAAATGCAGAAAAGACCAATCCTGGTCCTACATCACTAAATAAGGTAACAAGGGTTCCTGGTAACAATATTGCGCCTAATG
This sequence comes from Bacteroidia bacterium, assembly GCA_044373765.1. GTDB lineage: Bacteria > Bacteroidota > Bacteroidia > UKL13-3 > UKL13-3 > UBA6183. The sequence continues at coordinate 3,669 of JBILPP010000161.1, read as the reverse complement.
TTACCAATATTATTCCTCCTACTTGTAAGCCTGGTGCTCCAGATTTTGAATAATTACTGCTGTTGCCATTGAAACCATTGCCTTCAATGATACCTTTAATATTTTCTGGATTAATTAAATAAACAGAGTCTCTCGTAGCGAACAAGAAGTTGTCATCATACACCGCATCAAAATATCCTTTTAGTATGCCTGTATCATTAAGTAATATAAAATAAGGGCGAAACGGTATTACTTTTTCGTAACTGTTGTTTTTTATATCAAAAATAAATAACTGGTTGGCCAAATGTTGTGCATTTGAAGACAGCGTAAATGATATGATAAAAGTAAAGGAGTAGAGCCACTTAACAAGAGTTGCTTTCATGGTATGCTGTATTTTGTTTATCAATAATAGGAAAAATTAAACACTTGCATGCGATATTTTTTCGAGCTTGGATTTTTCCAGTATTCGAATTTTTTTTCCATCAAGTTCAATCAATTTATCACTTTTAAATTCACTCAATAACCTGATAACTGTTTCTGTTGCTGTACCTACAATATTTGCAATATCTTCACGAGGAAGTGTAATGGCAATAACATCAGTATCTAGGTTGTTTGATTTGAATGTTGCATGTAAAAACAACAAAGTTTCTGCCAAACGTTCTCTTACACTCTTCTGTGCTAAGCTTTGAACACGCTCTTCAACTACTCCTAATTCGTGACTAATTGCCTTTAGCAAATTTTTGCTGATTGAAGCATTGTCATCCATTATTTGAAGGAATATTTGTTTGGGAATAAAACAAGCAATGGTATCTTCTAAACAAACTGCCGAAGAAATGAGTGGTTCATCGGCTATTAGTGCTCTGTATCCAAGAACATCACCAGGCTGAGCAAAACGTAATATCTGTTCTTTACCATCTAAGTTGGTGCGAACCAATTTAATTACTCCGCTAACTATGCAGTATACACCCAATGGTATGGCACTCTCGTTAAAAAGCAATTCGCCTTTTTTGTAGGATCCACAAGATTTTGCCTGCTCTACTATTTCGGCTTGCGCAGACGTGCATTGGTTTAAAAACGAAATTTTGTTTGATTCACAAAGTTTGTAATCCATGTTGGCTCTATGCATAGTATAGGTTTGGTTATTGGAATTCAAAAATAATAAAAAAATGTATCCTTACTTACTAATCAACAATATTGGTCCATTTAGCAAATAATAGTTTTTGTAATGCGTTGGTTTGGGCCGATTTAGTTAAACATAAATTTCCGTTACCATCTTCCCTAAGGGCGCATCCCACTTGGTTTAATGCTTCCTCAAGGCCTTTTAGTAATTCGCCTTTGCCCCAAATAAAGGAACGATAATAATTTTCAAAACTTTCACCAGCATATTTTTCCAGCAGTTCTCGGTATATGGTTTCATTATAACCTAAATTGTGTTTGGCATATTGCTGATACAAATCTTGCATTACATTGCACAAGCTATATTTACCATTACTATTTTTTATGATGCATATATCTGCAATTACAGCAGCTATCATTCCTTCAATGTAAATAGAAACCTTACGTCCAATTACACCAGGTACATAACCATCTAGCCAAGTATCCCAACTTGATTCTGCAACAGAATAATTGAATCGGCCAGGGTTTGATGTATGTCTTTTTAAATCGCCAGTAAAACTTAGTACGTATTGCTCCCAATTCCAAACGCCACTTTGAAGTAACATCAAATCGCCATAATATGTTGTTACACCTTCATATACATAGCCTAGTGTGCTGTAGTTTTCTTTGGTAAAATCGTATGGTAACATATCAGTTGGTCTAATTCGTTTTATGTTCCATAAATGAAACAATTCGTGTGAACTGATTGCCAATAAATCGTGATAATATTCTTCAGTGGTTTGATCCAACGTTTGCCCCATGGCTATTACCGTGCTGTCTAAATGTTCAACCCCATGACGAGCTGGTGTTTTATGCATTAAATATAAAAAGTGGTAATCAGTGCAAGGTAAATCTCCAAATACGTCTATTTGTTTTAATGTGTAGCTTGTGGTGTCTTCAATTAAACGTGCTGTATCAAATGGATGTTGGCCCTGAAACCAAATGTGCATTTGCGTTTGCTCAACATTAAATGTATAATGCTGTATGGTATTGCTTGCAAATAGGGGAGAATCCGCCAAATAATCAAAGCTTGCCGCTTGTAATTGATGTTTACCTGATTGTTTCATTTGGGTGGCAATTTGATAATCATCGGGAAGCAAAAAATCTAAGGTATAGCTTTCATCTGCTCGGCCCTCGGTATACATAAAGCAATGCACGGGATTGATGTAGAGGTAATTTTCATCTACAAAACAAGCTCCTGCATCGGGTTGGTTTGCGCAATACTGGTAACTTATTCTAACTGCAGAAATTCCTTTTGTATCAATATGCCACCTGTCTTTAGTTATTTTTCGGTAGGTTACTTCATTTCCTTTTTCATCAAAAACAATAAAACAACGGACATTTTTTGCAAAGTTTTGCAACTCATATCTACCTGGTCGCCATGATGGCAATTGTACTTCAATACTATCTTGGTGAATTTGTGAAATAGTATAATTTAATTGAATAAAATGATTTTCGGTATCGGCAATTGAAATTTGATAATGCATTCTTTAGCGTTTTGATTACAAAAATAAATCAAGGTAAATTAATCGTTTGGTAATATAGGTTAAAATTTATCCATTACGCCTAAGCTAAATAACGCAAAATCATATTTCACAGGATCTTTTTTGTCGAAAGCTTTTAATGCTTGCGTTAGTTCAAGCGCAGCTTGCCAATCACTTTGTGTTCTGTTTAGCAAACCTAATTTAGTAGCAACACGTTGTACGTGCACATCTAAAGGACAAACTAACTGTTGAGGTTTTATGCTGGTCCAAAGGCCAAAATCTACTCCTTTATCATCTTGTCTCACCATCCATCGTAAATACATGTTAATGCGTTTACAAGCCGAATGTTGTGCAGGCGATGCAATGTGTTTATAAGTGCGAGGTGGTGCATCATCCAAACTAAAAAAAAGTTTTCTAAAATAATTCAATCCTCCCTCTACAGTTTCATCATTCGGTTTTATTCCATTGCTAAAAGCGGTTTCAAGTGTGTCATGTTTCTCATACCAATGCTTAAAAAAATGAATGAAATAAAGTAAGTCAGTATCATTAAATGTGCGGTGTTTAAAGCCTAACATATTTTGCAAATCGGTCTCCGTGTGTTGTAAAATAAACTGATGTGGCGAGCCATCCATTCTTTCTATGAGTTCTTTACATTTATTAATAATGGTAATGCGTTGGCCCCAAGCAAAAGTAGCCGCGAAAAATCCCATGATTTCAATGTCCTGTGGCTTGCTAAAAATATGTGGAATACAAATAGGATCATCAGAAATAAAACTGTTTGTATTATATTGTTTGTATTTTTTATCAAGCAGCTTTTTTATGGTTGTTTGGTCGTTCATCTTTTTCATTTCAATTTTCAAAAGTACTAAACCTTATGATTTTGTTCGTTTATGCGATAGGTTTTGTTTTTACGGAGCGATATGCTTGCTTTGCTTTTTGAAAAAGTATTATTCAATCATAATTATATGAAAATTAAAACCATGATGATGTTATCGGCAATGGGCGCTGGGGTGCTAATGCAAAGTTGTAAAAGTGATAACAAAACCGCTAC
>JBILPP010000010.1:0-15761 GCA_044373765.1 Bacteroidia bacterium | reverse complement strand
AATTTTAAACCGGGCAACATCACATTGCGCAGTACGCTAAACTCATTCAACAAATAATGAAACTGAAAAACAAATCCTATTTTTTCATTTCGAACCAAAGCCAATTCACCTTCTTTTTTACTGCGCATGGGTACACCATCAATCAGCAAATCGCCTTCGTAATCCGTATCCATGGTCGATAAAATATATAGTAAAGTTGATTTACCACAACCCGATTTGCCAATCACAGATACAAACTCTCCCCTGTTAATTTCAAAACTTACATCCTTTAAAACCTGAATGGTAATAGGATCATGAAAGTTTTTACTAATCCCTTTTGCCTGAAGTACAATGCTCATATTATTTCCCTCTAATAATAACTACTGGGTCTATTTTACTGGCCTTACGCGCAGGAAACAATCCAGCGAAATAAGTGGTGATTAGTGAAAATATGATACCTATAACATAAAACTTAGGATTATAATTTATAGGATATGTTTTAATAGTTGGCAATGCCGCTGTATTGAAGGGCACATTGTCAATAACCACAGATAAACCAAAACCAGAAATCAATCCAGCCAATCCTCCAAAAAAGCCAATTGTTAATGCAATGGAAATAAATATAATATTCACATCTTTACCAGAAAATCCTGTTGCTTTTAAAATAGCGATGGAATCCATTTTTTCATAAATCATCATATTTAATATGTTGTAAATGCCAAATCCGGCAACAACCAACAATGTTATTCCTACTGCATAAGAAATAATCGACCTAACAGAACTTCCCGTTTCAAATTGAGAATTGGCTGTTTGTATGTCTTCGGCATCTAAATTAAAAACCTTAGCATATTCTTTGCCAACTAAAGGAGCCAATGTCATGTCTGTTAACTTAATTTGAATATCAGTAACATAATTACTAGGCTTACCTAATAATTTTTGCGCAGTGGTTAATGAGGCATAGCTTTGTGTTTTATCAAAATCTTGCAGACCAGATTGGAAATAGCCCACCACCTTTAATTGTATTCTATCTCCTTTAGGAGTAGTAACTTGAACTACATCTCCGATATTAGCCAACATTTTATCAGCTAATCCTTTACCTAAAATAATGCTGTTGGGAGTGTTTTTTAAATCAATAAATTTACCAGCTGTTACATAATCCTGAAAATAGAAAAGTTTATTTTCTGCCTCTACATCAATACCATTAATTACACCAGTTACATCAATGGCTCCAACGTTATAAAACACTTGAGCCACTAACTTTGGTGCTACTCCAAAAACCCTTTTGTCATTTTTTAATGCATCTATTATAGCTCCATAATTATAAATTTCGGCTCGGGTTCCACTTGGCTTTACAGAGTGTATAAAGTTGTAGTGATTTTTAAATTTATCGCTTATGGCAATAGGCTGATTAGGAGTGGCTTTAAGCTCGTTATATAATTTAATATGTGGGGTTCGATTTAATATCAACCCATCCAACAAATCATTTAAGCCGGTCATAAAACCCAATAGGGTAATAAACATAGCAATACTAAATGTAACACCGATGGCTGCAACTAATGTTTGTCGCCAACGAGCCACCAACAATGATTTTGCAATGGTAAATATTAATTTGGTGTTCATTTTATTTTTCCAATAATTTCATCATCTGCAGTAATCCCCGATAAAATCTCTACACGCTCATAATCCTTTAATCCAATCTTAACTGCAACTTTATCCCCACTTTTTGTAGTAACAAAACCATCATCACTAACTAAGCTACGCGGTAAGGTTAAAATATTATTTTTGGTTTGAATAACCACATTGGCCTCCACTGTTAAATTAGGATATAACACAGGTGGTGTTTTGATAAACTTTGCTTCTACCAAAAACGACTTGGTACGCTCATTCATTAATGGATTAATTTTTTCAATAACCGCTTCAAACACCTCTCCTTTATAACTATCTAAACTGATTAAAACCAATTGTCCCTTTTTCATTCGCACAATATCATACTCATCAACTTGAAGCTCTACCTTGAAACTGGTGTTAGAACCTACAATAGCCAAAGCCATTTGAGGAGTAACCATCTCCCCTTTCTCTTTTAAAATACTATAAACTTTGCCATCAACCTCACTCTTTACAATAAAATCTTGATTTTGCTGTTCAGAAATTTGCAGGTTGTTTTTTGACTGCTTTGAAATAAAACTTAACTGACGTTTTAATTCCTCGTACTTTAACAAAGCAGACTGGTATAATGCGCGTGAGTTTTCGTAAGCCAATTTACGTTGCTCTATTTCAACCTGCGAACCCACTTGTTGATTCCACAATGTTAACTGACGATTATAAAGTGAAGAATCAACGAGCCACTTATTTTTAGCAAACTCAATATTTACTTTTAGTTCAGACAGCTTGCTTTTATTGGCAGCGTAGTCGTTGTATGAAGCAGCTAATCGAGCATTTTCGGTATTAATCTTTGATATTTCGTTTACCACAGACAGCAGCGGTGTACCTTTTGTTACTTGATCACCTTCGGTAACAAAAATAGTATTGATGATACCACTTACTGTCGCGAATACTTGGTATTGATTAGCAGCTTTAATTACACCCGAAGCATAAACAGACTCGGTAATATTTGATACCATTGGCTTGGTTGTTTCTACTTTACTTTTGCAAGCAAATAGAACCATTGTAGCCAAAAGCAATAGGCTAAATTTATTCATACTTCAAATCTATTACTTAATTGCAATCAACAACCATGATTCGCATCATAAATTTGGGGGATTTGACGCTAGAGGTTGGATATTGAAAATTAGAAGTTAGACACCAGAAGCTAGAGGTTGTGAAACATCATACCACGAACTCCAAACTAAAAACCACAAACAAATAACAAATAAACCTATCAACTAATAACCAATACTCCTCCTTTTAAATTAAAAATAATAATCGTAAAATCGAAGTAACCTTAATTAGCCAAGTATATGTTACAAAACCTCGACTTAACAAAAATGTTGGTACTTGACATTGAAACAGTGCCACAACACCCCAACTACGAGCATGCACCGGAAAAATGGCAACATTTATGGGATAAAAAATCAGCTTTTATTAAACGTGAAGAATCACAAACGGCTGCTGATGTATATCCACGGGCAGGAATATATGCTGAGTTTGGGAAGATTATTTGCATTTCGGTGGGTATATTTAATAGAAGTGGAAACTATTGGCAATTCAGGGTGAAATCCTTTTATGGCGATGATGAGAAAATTTTATTAGACGAATTTATCACCATGCTGAATAGACATTTTGATGAACCCGATAACCTTTTGTGTGCTCATAATGGCAAAGAATTTGACTTTCCTTACCTGTGCAGAAGGATGCTGATAAACGGACTTGAAATCCCGTCTATATTAAACATTGCAGGTAAAAAACCATGGGAAGTAAACCACCTTGACACCATGGAATTATGGAAATTTGGCGATTTTAAAAACTTTACCTCTTTAGAATTATTGGCTGCCACATTTAACATACCAACCCCCAAAGATGATATAGATGGTAGCCAGGTTTGGAGGGTATATTGGAATGAAAAAGATGTAGAACGTATTAAGACCTATTGCCAAAAAGATGTGGTTACGGTTGCTCAACTGATACTAAAATTTAGAGGAGAGGGTTTATTAGAGGAACATGATGTGATTATGAGCTAGTGCGTTGAAATCAACCTCAAAAAGTTAACACCAACCTAATCCAATTTTACTTACTTTTACCAAGGTAAATGAGCATATGAAAAGAGAAAAGAACTTAAAAACTGTACGTAAGGAAATTGAACGTTTTTTTGCAGCAAACAGTAAAAAGGCATTCAACTACAAACAAATTTGTGCAGCATTAGATATAGAAAGTACCGAAGGAAAAAACTACATCATCAGAACCTTGAAACAAATGGAAAAAGATGGGATGATTGATGAGGTAATGCCAGGTAAATATTTGGCGTTATTAACTACACATTTTATAACAGGCAGATTAGAAGTAACCCAACGTGGTGCTGGATTTGTAATACCTGAAGAAGGAAGCGAAATTAAAGATGATATTTACATTGGAAGTGAAAACTTAAATACGGGTTTACATGGCGATACCGTTAAAGTAAACCTATTTGCCAAACGAAGTGGAAGCCGAGTAGAAGGTGAAGTGATAGAAGTGCTTAAACGCAAACGGGAGGAATTCGTAGGAGTGGTTGAGCTAGGTCATAATTATGCATTCGTTTCGCCCGATGATAAACGCGTACCTATTGATATTTTTATTCCCGAAGGCAAAATAAACAATGCCAAAAATGGAGAGAAAGTGCTAGCACGTGTGGTTGATTGGAGCAACGAACACAAAAACCCAATAGGAGAAATAATAGAAATTTTAGGTAAGCCTGGTGACCACAATACCGAAATGCACGCCATTATTGCTGAGTATGGCTTTGCAAATAAATTCCCTGAAACGGTTGAAAAAGAGGCAGATAAAATCCGTGATGTAATTACCAATGAAGAAATAGCCAAGCGGAAAGATTTCAGAAAAATTACCACATTTACAATCGATCCTGAAGATGCAAAAGATTTTGATGATGCACTTTCAATTGAGGAGGTTGGTGATGGCATATACGAGATTGGTGTTCATATTGCCGATGTATCTCATTATGTAACCAAAGATAGTGTGCTTGATACCGAAGCTTTTGAGCGAGCTACATCTGTTTATTTGGTAGACAGAACTATCCCCATGCTGCCTGAAAAGTTGAGTAATGGCGTTTGCTCACTTCGACCTAACGAAGAGAAATTAACATTTAGTGCCGTTTTTAAAATGAACCTTGAGGGTGAAATATTAGATAAATGGATTGGAAAAACAGTAATTTACAGTGATAGGCGTTTTGCATATGAAGATGCTCAAGAACGAATTGAAAGTAAAGAAGGCGACTATGCAAAGGAAATTAACACATTAAACGATATTGCTTTAATATTACGCAAAGCACGATTTAAAAATGGAGCGGTAAACTTTGAAACAGAAGAGGTAAAGTTTAAGTTAGATGAAAACTATAAACCAATAGGTATATATAAAAAGGTGCGTAAAGATGCACACAAAATGATTGAGGAGTTTATGCTATTAGCTAACCGAACTGTAGCAGAGTTTGTGCATAAAATGAAAGGCGAAAAACAACCTAAAACTTTCGTGTACCGTGTTCACGAACCGCCAAGCGAAGAAAAACTAAAACTATTTAATTTGTTTGCAGCACGTTTTGGACTGAGCATCCAAACCACTTCTCAAAAATCTATCTCAACTTCATTTAATAATTTATTAAACGATGTAGAAGGTAAGCCAGAACAAAATATTGTTCAAAACATGGCGGTACGTAGTATGATGAAGGCATATTACAGTACGAAAAAAACAAGTCATTATGGTTTAGCATTTGATTATTACACCCACTTTACCTCTCCTATACGTAGATACCCAGATTTAATGGCTCACCGTTTATTGTTTTCTTACTTAAACAACGGCAAATCGGCTAATGATGTGGAGTATGAAGAAAAATGTAAACACGCTTCACAAATGGAAATCCAGGCAGCTGATGCCGAACGTGCAAGTGTAAAATACAAACAAGTAGAGTACATAAAACAATTTATTGGCGAACAGTTTAACGGCATAATAAGTGGTGTTACCGAATGGGGAATTTATGTTGAGATAACCGAATACAAATGCGAAGGCTTGGTAAGATTAGCCAACTTAACAGACGACTTTTACGATTATGATGAATTTAACCAATGGATAATTGGCAGACGCACACGGAAAATATTTCAATTAGGAGGTGAAGTTAAGGTCATTGTTAAGCAAGCAGATCTTCAAAAACGCCAGATAGATTTAGATGTTGCAGAAGTAGCTGCGCCCCGTAGAATCAACCAAAAGATTGATAAAAACGCTCGTAAAGACGAAAAAAGAAAAAAACGCAGAAGATAATTTTCAATTATTTTTCTCGCTGATAGTCAATATTTTTGCACTTTAATGCCACATGCATGAGAAATAAATACTCAAACTCATATATTTGGCTAAATTTAGACGTAAGAAATGAGAGGATTTTTATTAAGTATAGTTATATTATTTTCTGTTACCGCATTTGCTCAAAAGGGAGGTAAAAAACCGGCATCGGGTTATGACATAATACACCCCTTTAAAAACGGAATAGCCAAGGTTGAAAAAGACGGCAAGCAAGGTTTTATAAATGAAGCGGGTGAAGAATTCGTTCCTGTAAAATATGATCAGATTTACCCTTGGGAAAAAGGTAGGGCTAAGGTTGAAATTGCAAGTAAATATGGCTTTATAAACGAAGCAGGCGAAGAATATATACCTGTTAAATACGATTTTATTGGCCCATTTAAGAACGGCCTGGCAATTGTCTCGCTCAACGGACGAAGAGGTCTTATAAACGAGGCAGGCGAAGAGGTGGTAACCTTGCAATAACTTACCAAACAATTTTTAAAAGCTGTACCCTAAAGGTGCAGCTTTTTTTATGGGTTGTTTTTAGCAAAAGAAATGAAATTAAAAAAAACCGAATCTCTAATAAATAAATTAATTGCCATGTATTGATGGAGATTGGGCGGAAAATTTATTTGCCCCCTATCATCAAAAAATTCAGCCTTAAAAGTTAACACCCATAGGATAAATCAACAATTAACACTAACATTGTAACCAAGAGTTCGGTTAATATTTGAAAAAAATAACACTATTTCATCAATGGCTCAACCGCACTTCAAAATCAGGCTTTTTTACCCTAGTGGGATTTTTAAAAGTAATTTTAAAGACGTTAGAAGATTGCGAAACCTGTGGAGGCTAAATCCTTATTTATTTATGGATTTTTATCAAACACCGAACTCTTTTTTTTATCATTCAGCTATCTAAAGCTAAAAATTTAATCTTTTAATACTTGATTGCTGAGAAATTGGCACCTTCCTCATAAAAAAATCAGGAGCAAGTTGAATAGCTGCTAATTTTTAAAAAATCCCCAAATTATTACCTCACAATTAACACGTTATACTCCTTTCGCTGATTAGGATATTTTTGTTGTACTTCAATTGTTTATTGATGGAATTAGGGATTCGAACACCGCATTCATTCCATGTTATTGCATTTAACTAGCAACTTATAAGATCAATCAACACAAAAGCTGAATAATTCCAAAAAACACATGTCTATTTTAAGCCTGAATAAAGCTTCGAAGGAACACCATGTAAGGTGATTGTTATAATTGCCCTTTATCTTGCATTAGAATTGCTCATGGAGGCATTATAGAATGCAAACCTACAGCCTGCATGCAATTAAACCCAGACTTTAACTCAACTAGAAAATGATAAAAAAGAAAAAGACCAAACTTTCGTTTGGTCTTTAGTCTTAGTTGCGGAGGCAGGACTCGAACCTACGACCTTCGGGTTATGAGCCCGACGAGCTACCACTGCTCCACTCCGCGATGTATCTTTTAAATGCTATTGACCTTTGCTCTTCACTCCAGTTTTAAGCGTTTTCTCTTTTAAAATTCAAACCAATATTACTACCGATTTGGGAGTGCAAATATAATACACTTTCTTTGCCATGCAAATTTTTATGAATCATAAATCAGGATATGTTAGTATTATTGGCAAGCCAAATGTAGGTAAGTCAACGTTAATGAACGCTTTAGTAGGTGAAAAAATTTCTATAATTTCTCCAAAAGTTCAAACAACTCGTCACCGTATTATGGGTATTTTAAGTAAACCCGAGTACCAATTGGTGTTTAGTGACACACCTGGAATTATAGAACCCAAGTACAAACTGCATGGAAGCATGATGGATTTTGTGAACCAAAGTTTACAAGATGCAGATGTGGTGTTGTTTATCACTGACAACAGTGATGATCACCCTGAGAATGAAGCCATTTACGAACGTTTAAAGTTAATTAAGTTGCCTCTTATAGTATTGGTAAACAAAATTGATTTAATTGGTGATAACCAGAAGGTAGAGGAGAAAATTACTTACATTAAAAGTAAAGTAAGCAATGCATCCTACGTTATACCGGTTTCAGCTTTAAATAAATTCGGGTTAGATAGCGCCATGACAACCTTGATGGAATTTATTCCTGAAGGACCATCGTTCTTCCCAGATGATCAATTAACTGATAAAAGTGAGCGTTTTGTGGCTTCAGAAATTATTCGAGAAAAAATAATGATGCGCTACAAAGAAGAAATACCTTACAGTGTGCAGGTTGATGTAGTTGAATTTAAGGAAGATGAAAAAATAATTCGCATAAGTGCTGAAATTTATGTGATGCGCGACTCGCAAAAAATAATTTTAATAGGAAAAGGTGGTTCTGCCCTTAAAAATGTGGGTATTGCAGCCCGCAGAGATTTAGAACGTTTTTTCGACAAACAAGTTTTTTTGCAGACCTTTGTAAAAGTAAAAGAAAACTGGAGAGACAGCGACAAGCTACTTAAACAGTTCGGATACAAAGCAGATTAATAAATTTAAAGGTAATTTTAAAAAGAAAAGTAACATTATGGGAAACATGGTAGCAATTGTGGGGAGGCCCAACGTAGGAAAATCGACACTTTTTAACCGTTTAGTGGGTAGAAGAAAAGCCATTGTGGATGACTTTTCGGGTGTAACCCGCGATAGACATTATGGTGAAGTTGAATGGTGTGGACGTAGATTTAACATTGTTGATACAGGAGGATTTGTATCAAACAGCAATGATGTGTTTGAAGCAGCCATCAGAGATCAGGTGAATATTGCTATAAAAGAAGCAGATTTATTATTGTTTATGGTTGATGTGGCAACAGGTATCACAGATCTTGACAGTCAGTTTGCGAAGCTATTGCGTAAAAGCAACAAGCCAGTTTATTTGGTGGTTAACAAAGTAGATAATAGCCAACGTATTTACGAAGCGAGTGAGTTTTACAAACTTGGGTTTGATAGTTTATATTCGCTGTCGTCTGTTAGTGGTAGTGGTACGGGAGAATTATTAGATGACATCATGGATAAGCTTAAACCTGATTTAATTGATGAACCCAATGAAGACAACGACCAAGATTTTGAGGGAGATGCAGATGAAGATAACTTTGCTGCTGAGTATGACGAAAATGACGATTTAATAGAAAAAGAAGAACCTGTTAATTTTATTCCAAGAGTAGCAATTGTTGGTAGACCCAATGTTGGTAAATCCTCTCTGGTAAATGCGCTATTAGGGGAAGACAGAAACATCGTAACCGAAATTGCTGGTACAACACGTGACACCATTGATACCTTGTATAACGCTTATGGACATAAGTTTTTCCTAGTAGACACAGCTGGAATACGCAAAAAATCTAAAGTAAGAGAAGATATAGAATTTTACTCGGTGATGCGATCAATCAATGCACTTGAAAACTGCGATGTGGCTGTTTTGGTTATTGATGCTACCATTGGTCTAGATTCTCAGGACATGAACTTAATCCACCTTGCAGTAAAAAACAGCAAAGGATTAGTAATAGTGGTTAACAAGTGGGATTTGATAGAAAAAGACCATAAGACAGCCAAAGTGTACGAAGATGCCATCAAGGAAAAACTAAAGCCATTTAATGACGTGCCAGTACTGTTTACATCGGCCGTAGAGAAACAACGCATACACAAGCTAGTTGATGTGGCAATGACGGTAAACGCAAGCAGAAGACGGAGGATTAAGACCCATAAGTTAAACGAAGTGATGCTTGAATTAATAGAAAACTATCCGCCACCTTCAACAAAAGGTAAGTATGTTAAAATTAAATTTGTGATGCAACTACCTGGTCGTAGCCCTAAATTTGCATTCTTCTGTAATTTACCGCAATATGTAACCGAAAGCTATAAACGCTATTTGGAGAACAAGATCCGTGAAAATTTTGATTTCCATGGTGTTCCAATGGTCATTTACATGAGGAAAAAGTAAAAAAACACTTGCACTATTAAAATATATTCATATATTCGCACCGATTTTAATCAAGAAAAAAACAAACACAATGAAAAAAGTATTATCAATCGCTGCTGCAACTGCTATGTTAGCAATCGTTGCTTGCGGACCATCTGCAGATGAAAAAGCTAAAGCTGAAGCTGCTAAATTAGATTCAATCGAACAACAACGTATCGCTGATTCTACTTTACAAGCTGAAGAAATGAAAATGACTGAAGGTGATTCAACTGCTGTTGCAGGTGACTCAACTACTGCTCCTGCAGCAGAAGCTCCAGCTGCTCACTAATTCATTAGTAAGTAAGACTTTAAAAATCCCGCTAAGTGCGGGATTTTTTTATGTGTTAAAAAAACTACAAAAAGATTTTTTTTTGTGCAAAAGATCAATACTTTTGCACTCCTTAAATATTATAAGCTATGTCTACTAAAAGAACATACCAACCATCAGTTCGTAAAAGAAGAAACAAACACGGTTTTAGAGAGAGAATGGCAACTGCTGCTGGCCGTAAAGTAATTAACGCACGTAGAGCACGTGGTCGCAAGAAACTTACCGTTTCTAGCGAAAAACGTCATAAAAAATAATTAGTAAGGCCAATTAGGCTTACTTCATTGCCTTAACAGAACAATGATCAACAACAGCTTTGTTAAAGCTGAGAGGCTTTGTAGTAAAATACTAATAACCAACTTATTTAGTAAAGGAAACCGTGTGATAACACAGTTTCCTTTTCGTGTTTTATGGCAATTCGTTAACGAAACACAAACTACACATCCTGCACAAGTCATGGTTTCTGTTTCCAAACGTAATTTCCCACATGCAGTAGATCGTAACCGAATCAAAAGACAAATGCGCGAATTATACCGCACACAGAAACATTTACTTTATGAGGTATTAAAGCAAGCAAACAAAAACATCGTAATTTCAATTACCTTCCAGAGCAAGACTCACCTTAAACATGAAGAGCTAAATGTTGCATTTGAACAGGTACTTCAAAAAATTATGACCCAAATTGAAAAAGCTATTTAGTTTTCCATTTATAGCACTAATTAGGTTGTATCAGTATGTTCTTTCGCCATACTTACCCAACGCATGCAGGTATACCCCTACATGCTCACAATACGCCATTGAAGCACTTCAAAAGTTTGGCCCCATCAAAGGTTTATGGTTAACAGTTAAACGCTTATCAAGGTGTCATCCATGGGGAGGACATGGTCACGACCCAATTCCATAATTAATTACCAATAAATCAATAGAAAACAGTTTGATGCTGGAGCATGCGTTTAATTACTACTGGCAAACAAATTTAAGCAAGGGATCCGCTCTAGATAAAAATAAACACTATTTATGCAGCGATTTGTTAAATAACAAATGGGGATTTAATGGCGCGTTACAAAACATGAATTTGGCCATCATTAAAATATTATTATCAATATTGCCGTTTATCAAAACATAGCAACTACTATTGTTAGATATTGTATATTCGGGATAAGTTAACAAAAACGAACAGCATTTATGAAAGATTTATTAAAAAAAATACGTTGGTACTATCTTGTTATAGCCTTTGGTATTTTAGGACTCTTTTCGTTTAAAACAGCAAGCACTAATTACTTCGAAATAAGTAAAAACCTAGATATTTTTGCTACGCTTTTTAGGGAGGTAAATACCTATTACGTTGATGATGTAGATGCAGGTAAACTGATAAAAAAAGCCATAGATGAAATGTTGGAATCTTTGGATCCTTATACCAATTACATTTCTGAGGCGGAAGCTGAAGATTTCAGGTTTCAAATGACAGGGCAATACGGAGGCATTGGTAGTATGGTCGGGACGAAAAACAACCAAGTGGTTATCACCGAACCATATGAAGGGTTTCCGGCACAAAAAGCCGATTTAAGGGCGGGCGATATTATTTTAGAAATTGAAGGAAAATCAACACAAAATAAAACCACCACCGATATAAGTAAAATGCTTAAAGGCCAACCAGGTACACAAGTTAAATTACTTATACAACGAGAGGGAGAAGGCACGTTAACTAAAACACTTACAAGAGAAGAGATTCAATTAAAAAATGTGCCCTATGTAGGCATGGTTAATGAGAATACAGGCTATATCAGGTTAGCATCATTTACCCAAAATGCAGGTAAAGAGGTGCGAGATGCTATGGTTGAGCTGAAGAAAAATATCAATCTTAAAAGTGTAATTTTAGATGTTCGGGGAAATCCCGGAGGGCTATTGCACGAATCTATCAATATTGTAAATGTATTTGTACCACAAGGTGTTGAAGTGGTGAGTACAAAAGGCAAGGTAAAAGAATGGGATAAAAGTTACAAATCGCTCAATCAACCAGTTGATGCAACATTACCAATGGTAGTATTAACCAACAGAGGCAGTGCCAGCGCAAGTGAAATTGTTAGTGGCAGTATACAAGACCTTGACAGAGGTGTTGTTATTGGGCAAAAAACCTATGGTAAGGGTCTGGTACAAAGCACGAGGCCACTAACTTATAATGCTCAGCTTAAAGTAACAACAGCCAAGTATTATACACCAAGTGGAAGATGCATCCAAGCTTTGGATTATAGCCATAGAAATGCTGATGGTAGTGTAGGTAGCGTACCAGACAGTTTAAAAAAAGAATTTAAAACCAAAAGCGGACGTAAGGTTTTTGATGGTGGTGGTGTTGACCCCGATTTGGCAAACAAACAAGCAGATTATAGTAAGATTACCGAAAGTCTAATTATTAACCAGCTCGTATTTGATTATGCTACCAAATACCGGAATAGACATACATCGATTGCTCCCGCAAAGGATTTTAAATTAACCGATGCCGATTTCACCGACTTTAAAACCTTTTTGTTGGATAAAAAATATGATTACCAAACAGCTAGTGAAAAAGCCTTAGAAGACTTTAAGAAAAAGGCAGAAGATGAGAAATATTTCGAGGCAGTACAAAGCCAATACCAGCAATTAAAGCAAAATCTTTCTCGTGATAAGCAGGCCGATTTAGATAAAAACAAAACCGAAATTATAGCGCTGCTAGAAAGTGAGATTGCAAAAAGATATTATTTTCAAAAAGCAGAATATGAAATGGCAGCGAAGCATGATGAAGATGTGAAATTAGCCATTAAGCTATTAAACGATTTGCCACGCTACAATGCCATATTAGGTAAAAAATAAACGTATTTTAATTTTCGATTTGAGACAAACTTTATAAGAAGTGTTAGCATATACCGACTTTATTATACTTTTCCTGCTTGGTTCGATAGGTGCATTTTTATCTGGTTTTTTGGGTGTTGGTGGGGGGATAGTATACATCCCCATACTCGATTATTTTTTAAGTAAGCTTGGATTTAATGATGACAATTTGGTAAAAGCCATTTTAGCGAATTCATTGTTTACTATTATTTTTTCTGGATCTGTAAGTAGCTATAAACAATACAAACTAGGTAATTTTTACCCACGCGAGATTTTTTTTACCGCTATTACGGGTGTATTAACAGCAGTATTAATGACCTTGCTCATTAAATCAGGTACTTGGTATAGCAAAAGTGTGTTTAACTATGTATTTGCAAGTATGCTGTTAATTATTGCATTACGTATGTTTTTTGTTAAAGTTCCTGCAGCTAACGCAAGCGTTATCATAAAACCGTTGGGGTTTTATATTACAGGTTTTTTTGCTGGAATTGTCACTGCCATGAGTGGTTTAGGTGGTGGTGTAATAATGACCCCCGTATTTACAGATTTACTTAAACTTAATATTAAAAAAGCCAGTGCCATATCCAATGGGGTAATTCCTTTTTTTGCAATTGCCGTTGGTATATTGAACTTAAATACACCATCAACACAAAACGTGAGCGAATGGCAAGTAGGCTACGTTGTTTTTCCAGTGGTTATCCCAATGATTTTATCCACTTTCTTTTTAGCGCCATTGGGAGTTATGGCATCGCAAAAAGCAAATCAAAAGACCATACGCCTTGTATTTGCCAGTTTTATTAGCCTCGTATTTGTTAAAACTCTATTTGTAATTATCCAACAATTCCGATAAACTCAACTTATAATGTCTGGATTGTCTATAGGCACTATTTTAGCTAATGCATGCACTTGATACATTCTACTTGTTGCCACAGCAATACAGTTTGTATACGTACGAAGTGTGCCTAGTTTTTTCAAAATGATTTTGGATTTACCAGGCATTTTAAATAAGTCTCCTTCCCTTAACTCATCCAAAGTGATGTAGTCTTTTTTGCTATCGTAGTTCATTAAAACTTTAAGCAGTTTAATATCTGCACTATGAGAGTATTTGGGATTTTTCATATGACCTATCAACGCAAACTTAATGTCGTTCGGAAACACATCATGGTGCAAATAAGGCATCATATTTTGTCTAAACTCCTCTTTCCATTCTTTACCGTGTCCATCAACCTTATTACCAAATTTTAAATAAGTGGTATGATGTGCCAATTCATGGATAAAAGTAATTAGAAACTCAAATGGATTTAAATTGTGGTTAACCGTAATTCTGTTTCCACTTCCCATAGTAGGATGGTAATCGCCATAACGCCCTTTACGCTCAACCTCTATGTGCAGATTAAGTTTATAATACATAATCAGTTCGCAACATAGCGATAAAGCAGCTTCAGGAACATAAGGCTTAAGCGCCAACATCAACATGTCTTTGTGTTTCTGTTGTATTTCCGTTAATACTCCTAATATCAACAAGTTTTTCCCAGTGGTCATCTTATCAGGTATATTTGATATGCAATTACCGAAATATTTTACTAAGTTGTATTACTAAATAATCTATACATGGAAACAGTTAAAATTATTGAAAAAGAAGAACTGCCAACTATTAAGTTTGTAAATTATGATGTACTGAATACCAACGAGGAACGGGATATAAGAAGAGAACAAGTAGAAAAGGCCATGATATTAGGCAATGGCAGTAAAGGAAAAAGTAAAATATTTTTCATGAGTCAGATTGGACTTCTTGAAGTTGAAACAACAGTTTGGGCTGCCAGTGATGATGTAATTACCTTAAAAGGTGGACTTATGATTCCCTTGCATGCCATACAAAAAATTGAGCTCATTTAATTCATTAAATCAAGCACTCAGACATTGTTTATAAATTACCAATAACTTGTAACGCGTATCGTTCAAACTATTACTTGTTTATTATACTTTGCAAGTAATGAGTAGGCAGCTTAACAATAAAAAAGTAATTTTCGGTTGGACCATGTATGATTGGGCCAACTCCGTATTTTCATTAACCATCGCCACAGCAATATTCCCGCCATATTATGAGGCTATGAGCAAAGCAGCAGCCATCAAAAGTGGCTCATCACCTGAAGGCCCATATTACATCACCTTTTGGGGTCATGAGTTTGCAAATACAGCCTTATATTCATACTCATTATCGTTGGGTTTTTTATTGGTAACTTTTATTAGTCCAATACTTTCTGGCATTGCAGATGTAAAAGGGAATAAAAAATCATACCTGAAATTTTTCTGTTACATGGGAAGCATCAGTTGTATGTTGATGTATTTTTTTGACGCTCAAAATATTTATTATGGTTTAAGTTTATTTGTGCTGAGCCTTATAGGATTTGGGGGAAGTATAGTTTTTTATAATGCATTCTTACCAGAAATCGTTTCAGAAGATATGTTTGATAGAGTGAGTGCGCGAGGTTTTAGCATGGGCTATATAGGCAGTGTTATTCTCCTACTCATCAATCTCGTTAATATAATGTTTCCAGAAATACTTTTTCCTGTTCAAGCCAAAACACAAGAGCTTATTCAAACGGGATTAAGCGAGCCCGATGCCTTAAAAAAAGCCAAAAG
>JBILPP010000160.1:0-4744 GCA_044373765.1 Bacteroidia bacterium | reverse complement strand
AATATCAAAATATAGAGGATACATCCCCCGAATTGCTGGTGCATTTAACCACTTCAGGTTATTTTAATGGAAATAGTGCAGAACTTAAACTACAACAAGCTATTATCAATTTACCCGAAAAACAAAGATTGGTATTTAACCTAAAGTATTTCGATAATATGAAATACGAAGACATGAGTGAGGTATTAGAAACATCGGTGGGTGCATTAAAAGCCTCTTACCATCATGCAGTAAAAAAAATTGAAGCTTATTTATCCGTACATTAAACCATTAGCCAAAATACCAATCATAAAATACGTAATGAGTAACCAAAAGCATTTATATCACATCACTAAAAGTAACCCACAAGGTGGATTTACCTTGCCTAATGATTATTTTGAACGAAGTCGAAACCAAATCATGTTAAGGGTTAATGAGGGTGGATTTACAACACCAGATGCTTACTTCGAAAAAAGTAAAACACGCTTATTAAACCACATCAAGCCAAAACCAAAACTTATTTATATTAACCCTATTTGGTATGCAGCAGCCGTATTATTAGTAACGCTGGGATTATATCTATTTATGCCGTTAACTAATTACAAAACAGAAAACATAGTAGTTACCGATGAGGAAATAATAAACTACGTACTAGCCGATAAATTAACCGATTTACCCATTGAAGCATTAGTAATAAAAGAAGCAAACAGCAACAAAAACGAATCCATACCAGAAGAGGTGATTGAGGGTATGGATGAAGAAACATTAGTTAACGAATTGTAACATTTACCAACATGAAAAAAACATTATTGATCTTCTTTTTAAGCACGGGATTGGGCCTATTAGCGCAACAAACCGATGAAAGTGAAGAATCGAAACACGAAAAAATAGAAGCACTAAAAATTGGCTTTATTACAGAAAAACTATCCCTTACAAGTAAAGAAGCAGAATTATTTTGGCCCATTTACAATAAGTTTGAGCAAGACATAAAAACAGTAAGAAGAAAACAACGTGAGTTAACCAAAGCGTTTAAACTAAAGGTAAAACCAAACGAACAAGAGGCCGATAAATATATTAATGAGCAGTTGGTGCTTAAGCAAACCGAAATTGATGTGGTTAAAAAATACATACCCGAGTTTAAAAAAGTATTACCCACCACTAAAGTTGCAAAACTACTGAGCATTGAGCAAGAGTTTAAAATACAACTACTCAAAAAAATAAAAGATAAAAGGCATTAAGAATAGCAACACTTAAAAAAGGAAACCAAGTTTGGTTTCCTTTTTTGTTTTTAATTAACACGGTACAGCTATATTTGCCCAAAATTTACAGGAAATGACTAAAGGACCAATATCTCAATTTATTGAAACCCACTACAAGCATTTTAATGCTGCTGCATTGGTTGATGCTGCCAAAGGATACGAAACACACCTTACCGAAGGTGGCAAAATGATGGTTACACTTGCCGGTGCCATGAGTACTGCCGAGTTAGGCAAATCGTTGGCCGAAATGATACGCCAAGGCAAAGTAGATATTATCAGTTGCACTGGTGCCAACCTTGAAGAAGATATAATGAACTTGGTAGCACACAGCCATTACAAGCGTGTGCCAAACTACCGCGATCTTTCACCACAAGACGAATGGGACTTATTAGAAAACCATTACAACCGCGTAACCGATACCTGTATACCTGAAGAAGAAGCTTTCCGAAGGTTACAAAAGCACATCCATAAAATATGGAAAGATGCAGATACTGCGGGCGAGCGTTATTTCCCGCACGAATACATGTACAAAATTTTAAACAGTGGCGAGCTAGAACAATACTACGAAATTGACCCTAAAAACTCGTGGATGTTGGCCGCAGCCGAGCGCAATTTACCCATTGTGGTTCCAGGTTGGGAAGACAGCACCATGGGAAATATTTTCTCTAGTTTTGTTATTAAAAACGAAATAAAAGCCAGCACCATGAAAAGCGGTATTGAATACATGGTGTGGTTAGCCGATTGGTACGTTAAAAACAGCGAAGGCAAGGGAATAGGATTTTTTCAAATTGGTGGCGGTATAGCTGGAGATTTCCCTATTTGCGTGGTGCCTATGTTGTACCAAGATATGGAAATGGAAAACATTCCGTTTTGGAGTTACTTCTGTCAAATTAGCGATTCAACCACTTCATACGGTTCATATTCTGGTGCAGTGCCAAACGAAAAAATTACTTGGGGTAAATTAGATATACATACACCTAAATTTATTGTAGAAAGTGATGCTACCATTGTAGCACCATTAATGTTTGCTTGGATTTTAGGCTGGTAATTCATTTGCCTTCTAATACATAAAACGCCACTTCAAATTTTTGGAGTGGCCTTTTTTTTAGGGGCCTGCCCTCTGGGGTAACTGCTGCCTTCCCTGAGCCGAGTTTAACTTATTAAACAGTAATTTACTTTCTTTTAATAATCATTTTTTTAATTGCCAACACAATTGGTTTATTTAGTGGTGTAAAACAACAGAATAGTCAAACACAAAAGCGCAAACTCAATCAAAATTTATACACATGTAAGTACCGAACAATTGGCTAGAATAACTAGCCCATTTGATCAATCAAAACTAAATAAATAAAAGCGAAACAAAACAGATTTTGAGTTTCGCAGATAAGTAAGTTGGCCCAATTTTAAAAACATCCATACATTTAACCCATGATAGACTTAACACACGCAGATAACCAAATACAACGTGTTACTACTTTTAAGGAGTTGGTGGATACATCTTTTGGGGACAACATCAATGCGTTATGTTGGCAGCGTATACTAGAGGGAGATTTCTTGGAAATTGTAAAAAAAATAAAGCCTACTGAAAACATTACTTCCATTGAACCGGATGAGCTGCTTGCGCTGGAGTTAAGCGAACAAGGCTACCTCGCACGACAAACCATTTTAGCTGATTGGGAATTGTTAAAAGCACATGGAGCACAACCAACCCTTAACTTAATTAAATACTACGATAGGGACGATACGCATCCTTTAATACCAACTGATGTGTATTCGTTTCATGTGGATCGTTCGCCTGTGCCAACCGATACTTTTTTATGCACTTACTATGGCCAAGCCAGTGAAATTTTACCCAATGCACAAGCCCAACAGAAAGTACTTATTCCTGAAATACGCAATCAACTTAAAAAATTGTATACTGGTCCCGATGATGGTTTTGAAACTTATTTAAGCGAACATTTTTTTGATTTGCATTACCAAGCCAAACCCCACGCTCAAATCATTAACTTAGGGATTGGGCACCTTTGGCGCTTAGCAGTGGATTATCCCAGAAGTAATGTTAAGGCTTGTGTGCATCGTGCACCACAAGAAAAAGATGGGCAGTGTAGGTTATTACTGATTTGCTAAACCCTAAAACTAAAACAATTTAAACTCATCGCTAGTTAATAGCTCCACACGCTTTTTCATTTTCTTTTGTATTATACTAAAGTGGTGAGCTTCTTCAATGGTAATTAAGCTAATAGCAGTGCCTGCTTGCTGTGCCCTACCCGTGCGACCAATACGGTGTATGTAATCTTTAGGCGAGCGGGGTAATTCATAATTTATTACATAAGGCAAGAAAGGAATATCAATTCCGCGCCCCATTAAATCGGTTGCTACTAACACTTGCACAACACCATTTTTAAATTTTAACAAAGCTTGTTCACGTGCACCCTGACTTTTTTTACTGTGCATAGCCAACGCTTTTATTCCGTTTGCATTTAATTTATCTGTCACCATATCGGCCTTGTGAACAGAGGAAGTAAACACCAGCACTTGTTCCATGTGATGCAGCTTAATTAAGTAGCGCAACAAAGGGCCTTTAAGTTCTTCTTCAACCGCATAAGCCAATTGATTAATCAGGTCTATGTTATCAGTTTCTACTTCTATTTCAACCGTAACAGGATTATTTAACAGCACATCTTTTATGCTGCTTAAATCGGCACTTAAGGTCGCTGAAAAAAGTAAATTCTGGCGTTTAACAGGCAATAAACTTAACACCTTGGTCATCTCCTCTTTAAAACCAAGGTTCAACATTTTATCAGCTTCATCGAGCACCAAGACCTCAACCGCACTTAAAAAAACAGCTTTTTTTTCTACCAACTCCAATAAACGTCCAGGTGTAGCTACCAAAACTTCAACTTTATTCATATCCATCATTTGCGGGTTAATAGAAGCACCACCATACACAGCTAATGTTTTAATGGGTTGTTCTAGTTTATCGCTAAACGATTTATATACTTTTTGTACTTGAATAGCCAACTCGCGTGTAGGCACCAATACCAATGTATTAATGTACCTGTTTTGAGCAAGTGGTTTACTTTGTAATAATTGTAACGTGGGTAAAACATAACCAGCTGTTTTGCCCGAGCCTGTTTGCGCAATGCCCAACACATCTTTACCCGCTAAAATTACAGGTATGGCTTCAGATTGTATTGGATAAGGGGTAGTATAGAATAATTTTTCTATAGCGTAAAGTAAATCACGATTTAAACCAAGCGCTGCAAAAGACATATGATAAAATAAGGTTGAGCAGCAAAGATAGTTGAACTTATGGGTTTAGCTATTGGGGATATTGGTCCGTTTTAATTTTTGATTTAATTTAAACAAATTAATAATTAACCTAAAACACTCATTTGGTGTGGTGGCCAAACGTTCATTTATACGTTCTTCATCTGTAGTTAATAAATGCTTATTTGCTGTTTGCACAATTTCGAAACTAATTAAAATTATAATTAAATCGCATA
>JBILPP010000159.1:0-4750 GCA_044373765.1 Bacteroidia bacterium | reverse complement strand
CAATGTTTGTTAAATCAAAACCTAAAAACTTAGCGGTATTGCCTAACAAAAAAATGATTAACGTAAATAATGTAAATCACCTTAAACTCCCAGAACTTTATATTGACAATACCTCTCCTGCTAGCCCTTATTATAACATATTAGAGTTTGATGGATTTTTAAAACCTATGTATGCTGGTGTTCGCGTAGCCAAAGGCAAACCTTATCGTTTAAAAATAATGGTGGTGGATTTAGAAGATTGCGAATATGATAGTGGTGTTTTATTAGAGGCTTACTCTTTACGCAGTTTATCAACCAAGCCTAAAAAATATGAAGCCGTTACACGTAGTTACACATTTAATTTTGGAAGTAATTTATATGCGTTAAACCAGAAAGAATTAGTGAAAACTAAAAAACTATGCGATAGCTTAAGCCGATTTGCATTTGATAGTATTGTTGTTATTGGCCACACAGACAATTCGGGAAATGCAGATAGCAATCAGTTGCTTTCCTACAATAGAGCACACTATTTAACGCAGTTATTTGAACAAGCTGATTTAAGGTGTGCCAAATACATTGCCATTGGCAAAGGAAGTTCGGAACCAATAACAGATAACCAAACGGATAAAAACAAAGCAATTAACCGAAGGGTAGAAATAGTGTTTTACCGCAAAGCAAAATAAGAACATGCAACGATATGGCTTAATTGGGTTTCCGCTAAAAAACAGTTTCTCGGCAAATTATTTTAACCAAAAATTTGCAGAGCATGGACTTGATTCGATTTATCAAAATTTTGCTTTAGAAAGCATAGAGGCGTTTCCTAAGTTAATAACAAACCACGAAGATTTAAATGGTTTAAATGTCACAATCCCATATAAGCAACAAGTAATTCCTTTCCTTAATCACCTTGATGTTGTTGCACAACAAATAGGTGCTGTAAACACCATAAAATTCACCCAAAATGAACTGATTGGATACAATACCGATGTGTTTGGTTTCGAAAAAAGCATTTTACCTTTACTAAAACCATGGCACCAAAGTGCATTGGTTTTAGGCACGGGTGGAGCATCAAAAGCAGTAAATTACGTTTTAAATAAATTAGGTATAAAACACACGCTTGTTAGCCGCAAGCCAGATGAAGGACTGCTGTACGAAGAACTAGATAAATCGTTCATACGATCTCATCAAATTATTATTAACTGTACTCCGTTAGGTATGTTTCCATTGGTTGATGATTATCCGCCTATACCATATAAATACATCACCAACTTACACCTGGTGTACGATTTAATTTATTTACCTGAAGAAACGCTGTTTTTAAAACAAGCAAGAGAAAAAGGTGCAATTACAAAAAACGGATTAGAGATGTTAACACTACAAGCAGAAAAAGCTTGGCAAATTTGGAATGAATAAAAAGCCAAACCATTCAGATAATCAAAGTATTACATATCTCCAATTCCCAATGTGACCTTTTTGTTAATATCTATTCACTGCTTGGGTGTGTTTTTTAACCTTAAAAGACAAGATTTGGAACTATGAAGCGCTTACTAACTATCATTTCAATTACCTTCACTTTACCCATATTTGCACAAGCTCTAACCGAACCAATTACCATTTTGGGAGGCCATACCAATGATGTTGATGCGGTATCAATTTCAAATCAAGGATACATTGCCACTGGATCCTTCGATCAAAAGATAAATATATACAAAGCCGATAGTCCGTTCACCTATTTCAAAACTTTAAGTGGTCATATGGGTCCTGTCAATGTAGTTTCATTTAACAACAATGGTAAGTTATTGGCTAGCGGCAGCGAAGATAGAGTAATCGTATTATGGGATTCACTTTGGAGACAAAGTAGAAGATTTGAAGCACATAAAGATAAAATAAATTGCTTAACGTTTGGCCCAGATGGTCGTTATTTATACTCGGGGTCTGATGATAAAACAATTATCGTGTGGGACATACTCTCAGGTAAACAAGTTAAAACAATTATGCATGGCCAACCAATTAATGCAATAGCCCCAACAAACGATTATAAGTTTGTTTACGTTGCAGGTGCAGAGCCCAAAATTAAGTTGTACCACATGTTGTCAAATAAAATCATAAAAACACTAGATGGACATACTGATGTGGTAAATGATATCGCAATAACAAGTGATGGTAAATACATGGTTAGTGGTTCAAATGACAAAACGGCAAGAATTTGGGATGTAATAACAGGCAAACAAATCCGTATTTTACCCGTTGATTGTTGGAAGGTAACCACAATAAGTATAAGTAATGACAATAATTATGTCACCACAGGATGCAATGACGGAAGTATCAAAGTTTGGGAGTTAAAAACCGGTAAGTTAATTAATAGTATTGATTTTAGCGGGAATATTGCCAGAGATGTTTCGTTTGGTAAGACCAACCAACACATTTTAGGTGCTTATATGATGCGCAACAACACTACGCATGGATTACGTATATATAAAAGTAATATTCCAGCAACACAAGTCAATCTATCACCGAAAAAAAATACAGATATCGCTGACAGTACAAAAAAAGAAGCATTAAAAGTGCCCAAAATGGCTACGCCATCAACAAATAAAGTTTCTACACAGCAAAAAAAATAATTGCAAATATTTTAATCACAATTAGTTACGAAATGAGTTTAGAACGCTTGTAAAATTCTTAAAAAATTGTGCTTTAAGTTAGTGACACATATAAAAAATACTATACATTCGCAATCTGAAAAAAATTGACAAAGATTTTATTTTCTAATACACGCAAAATGAAAATTGTTACTTCTGTTTTAAAATCGCTTGTACTTGTAACCGCACTCTTCAGCTTATCTACAACAGCTGCATTTGCTCAAAGTGCAGAAGAGGGTGAAAAACTTTACAATGCAAACTGCACATCGTGCCACGCCATTAATGAAAAGGTTGTTGGCCCTGCCCTTAAAAATGTTCATACCAAACGTAAAGAGGCTTGGCTAATTAAATGGATTAAAAACTCGCAAGCACTTATTAAAAGTGGCGATGCTGATGCGATAGCCATTTACAAAGAAAACAACGAGTCTGTAATGACTTCGTTTGAAAATTTGAGCGACAACCAAATTAAATCAATTGTTGCTTTCATTAAAAAAGAAAGTGAAGCGCCATTGCAAGCTTCCGCAGCCCCTACCGGAACTTCTTCTACTGATAGCCCCACAACAACAGACGGAGCTTCTTCGGAAGTAAGTAGCACATTAAAAACGAGTATCAACTGGTTAGTCATTATTATTTTGGCATTACTAGTGATGGTTATTGTTTTAGTGTTAGATATTCTGGCTAAAGTAGGCGAAATACAAGGAAAACCTGTAATCAATTGGAATGGAATAAATGCCAAACTAATGTTGGCATTTGGAGCCATCGGTTTAGTTGCATCAGCATGGGAAATATGGGCACATGGTAAATTAACAGTTTTTAACCAAACTCCAGCATCTACGCATGGTGCGGAATACGACAACATGTTTATGATTACTTTAATCATCACAGGTATCGTATTTTTTATCACCCAAGGCTTATTGTTTTGGTACGCATATAAATACAAGCACAGTTCAAAACGCAGAGCGTTATTTTATCCAGACAACCACAAGATTGAATTAGTATGGACAGTAATTCCTGCTATTGTATTGACTATCTTAGTAGTTAGAGGGTTAAAAACTTGGACTGATATGACTGGTGAAAAAGATCCTAACTCTCGTGTAATTGAAGTTTACGGATACCAATTCGCTTGGAACGCACGTTACGCAGGTGAAGATAACCTTTTAGGAAAACACGACTTCCGTCAAATAGGAGTTATGAATGCGTTAGGTGTTGATACCAATGATTTAAAAGCACATGACGATATTGTTACCAATGAATTACACTTAGGTGTAGGTGAGCCTATTATGTTAAAGTTTCGTGCTAAAGATGTAATTCACTCTGCCTATTTACCTCATTTCCGTGTACAAATGAATGTGGTACCTGGATTGCCAACACAATTTGGTTTTACTCCATCATTAACAACGGCAGAAATGCGCCAAAAATTAAATAACCCTAAATTCGATTACGTTATTTTATGTAATAAAATTTGTGGTGGTGCGCATTACAGAATGAAAATGAAGGTAGTGGTTCATACCAAAGAAGAATTCAAAAAATGGTTAGCACAACAACCTCGATTGGTTAACAAAACTACACCTAATGTGCAAGCAACAGCACAAGTTGAAACATCAACTAAAACAAAAGTGGCTAATTAATTCTTTATTATAAACAACACTAATTACGACTAAAAAAGTATATGAGCACGCACACAGCAAACACAGATGGAGCAAACCATGACGCTCATGATCATGGCCATCACCATGAGACATTCATAAGCAAGTACGTTTTCTCTATGGACCATAAAATGATTGCGAAGCAATTCCTAATCACTGGTATCATCATGGGAGTAATTGGTATGTTAATGTCATTAATATTCCGATTGCAATTGGCTTACCCAAACATGAAGTTTCCATTTTTGGAAAGCGTAATTGGTCAATGGGGTAAAGACGGTAAGTTAGATCCTAACTTCTACCTAGCGTTAATTACCATACATGGTACCATCATGGTATTTTATGTATTAACAGCAGGCCTGAGTGGAACCTTTTCAAACTTACTTATACCTCTACAAGTGGGAGCTCGTGATATGGCTTCGCCTTTCATGAATATGCTTTCATATTGGTTCTTCCTACTCTCTTCATTGGTGTTGTTATCTTCACTTT
>JBILPP010000158.1:0-4760 GCA_044373765.1 Bacteroidia bacterium | reverse complement strand
AATTCCGTTTCCAGCAGGCCCAGGTATATAAGTTTCATCCCCTACTTGTGCTTTACCCAAAGTAGTATCCGACAGGTCTTGCCAACCTCTATTAACAATGCCACTCTTAGCCCAAGCTATAAAGGCATTGCTATCTTTTTGCATGGCCGTAGTGCCAATTACACCAACTTGTGGTGCAAATTGTGCTTGCGTTTTTGTCAAAACGGTGCACAGCACTATTGCGATTAAAATTCTCTTCTTCATCAATAAAAAATAAATGGAAACAATAAGATAAGCACAAGGCATGTTGAAGCATGAAATGTAGTTATCACCTTTATTCCCGAAAGTTTAACCAATAAATTACCTAGCAGGTCTTCTGACTTGTGTAAAATTTTACAAACCTTCCCATGACACAAATTCACAGTGGTAAAAACGAGTAAAATTCCTATCTACACTTACAGCAGCGGGCACTGTTGCAGACTCTAACTGCATTCCCTAAAGTGTTTAACTACAGCTAAACAAAACTAAGTGTGCAAATATAGTGTCATATACAATTCATTTTTTACAACTATTAATAAATTGTAGATAACTAAGTGACATAATTCTTATTTGTGTATTGCTATTTATAAATGTCAAAGCATACATTTGTTGAGTATTCTTAACAATTGTACATGTCAAAAATCAAATTTAACAACAGTGAGCCTGCCTTTTTTAATGATTTAAAGAAGAGAGTAGAAAACTATTTTAATGAGAACAACCTAAAAGCATCTGGTAATTTAAAACTATATGCAAAAACAATTATTCTTCTTACCACACTTGTAGTAGGCTACATTTGGATGGTATTTTTCACCCCGGAATCTACTTTAGTAAGTGTTTTTATTTGCATGTTACTTGGCGTAAACATGGCTTCTATTGGCTTCAATGTAATGCATGATGGAGCTCATGGTAGTTACTCTTCACGCAAATGGGTTAATACCTTTATGGGACTTAGCTTAAATGTATTAGGTGGCAACGTGTACATATGGAGTCAAAAACACAACATAAATCACCACAGTTATACCAACGTAGAAGGTATGGATGATGACATTGATGTAAAACCATATATTCGCATACACCAAGATCAAGAGAAAAAATGGTTCCACCGTTTCCAACATTACTACAGTTTATTCTTGTATTGCACAACCTACTTGTTTTGGATTTTCTTCAACGATTTTAATAAGTACTTCACAGGTAAAATAGCCGAACATACCAAAATGCGCAAAATGAACTTACCTGAGCATTTTAGTTTTTGGATTTCTAAGGTATTGTATGTGTTCTTCTTTATTATCCTGCCATTCTTTTTTGTTGGTATTATACCAACTATTTTAGGCTATTTAATTTTAGCATCAACCGCAGGTGTTGTAATTGCTATTGTGTTTCAATTAGCTCACATCGTTGAAGATACACACTTTGTTGTTCCAGAGGGAAATGAAACTAAAATTCAAACAGAGTGGGCAAAACACCAAATTAATACAACGTTTAATTTTGCTACCCGCAGTAAAAGTATGAGTTGGATATTAGGCGGGTTAAATTTCCAAGTAGAGCATCACTTATTCCCTAAAATTAGCCATGTTCATTATCCAGCAATCAATAAAATTGTGATTGAAACATGTAAAGATTATGGCGTAAATTACCGTGAATTCCCAACAGTAGTTAGTGCTATTAAGTCGCACTTTTTACATTTAAAACAAGTTGGCCAAGCCATTTAGTATTAATTAATAACGATACAATAAAGGCCACTTCATTAGTTTGAAGTGGCCTTTATATTTTATTTCAATTCTTTCAGTAATTCCGAAATAGAAACATAGGTATCTAAAGTGTCAGGGTTTATACTTTCCCAAGGCACCCATTTTACCTCGGTAATATTTTCTTCCGTTTGAGGTGTTAGTGGATTCTCAAAATCAGTTTGCATTTTATACCAATACGTAATTTTCAAAAAATTAAAATTGTGCATTTTATAAACGTGGTAAGTGCATGGTAATTTTCCTGAAATAGTCAATCCTTCAATACCACACTCTTCCATTACTTCGCGTACAGCACTTTCTTCGGGCAACTCCTCGCCTTCCATTTTACCTTTAGGTAAATCCCATTTGCCCAAACGTTTAATTAGCAATACTTCGTTTTTGTTATTAAATACCACACCACCCGCGGCTTCAATAACTGCCATATGCGTGCACACATCAGCCAAAGCAAAATCCACGTCATCTGTAATTAATACAAAACCTGTGTGTTTTTTTGCCTCACAATCTTTTAAATAATGAGCCGTTTTACTCGGATCGTAGGTAACTCTGGTGCATGTTTTATAGCGTGCATCATTAATATCTGTTGATGTTAACAGGAAAGGTTTATCGTTAATGAAAATTTTATACATTTGCGTGATGCAACAAGTTGATAGTACAGCCGCAAAGATAGCGGAATATTTATTAGAAATTAACGCGGTTAAATTAAGTCCTAATGCCCCATTTACTTGGACAAGCGGGTGGAAATCGCCAATATATAGTGATAATCGTTTATCGTTATCGCACCCACATGTTCGCAATTTTATTAAAACATCTTTGGGCGAATTGGTAAAAAGCGAATTTCCAGAAGCGCAAGCCATCATTGGTGTTGCAACCGCAGGTATAGCCCCAGGAGCACTAGTAGCCGATGAAGTTAATTTGCCATTTGGTTATGTTCGTTCTGAAGCTAAAAAGCATGGCATGGGCAAACAAGTAGAAGGAGATATTAAACCTGGACAAAAAGTAGTAGTGGTTGAAGACCTAGTATCAACAGGTAAAAGCAGTTTACAAGCCATACAATCATTACGCGAATTTGGTTGCGAAGTTTTAGGAATGGTATCGATTTTTACTTATGGATTTGATGCCGCTAAATTGGCTTTTGATGAAGCACAATGCCCTTACTTCTCATTGAGTAACTATAATGTATTGGTTGAAGTTGCTGCAAGCAAAAACCTGATTGAGCCCGAACAAATGAGCGTTTTGGCTGAATGGAGAAAAAACCCAGACACTTGGGGACGATAACATCAACCGATTAACTTTTTACTTATACCTTACTAACTAAACACGCAAGTTGAAATCAATAATTGAAGCCATAAAATTTGTTTTAGCCATTTATTTCGGGTTGATGACAGCCATTGGCTTTATTGTTTTATACCCTGGTTTTGCTATTACACTAAGTAATCCTAGATGGTATAAATATGGCCATAAATTAAGAAAAGTTTGGGGGCATTGGCTGTTTTTTTGCGGAGCAATTTTTGTTAAACAAATTGAAGAAAAACGTTTTAAACACAAAGGCAAGGCCTACGTTATTGCACCCAATCATACCAGCAAACTAGATATAGTTACATTAACCGTAAAATTGAAAATCAATTTTAATTTTATGGCCAAAATAGAATTGGCGCATGTACCCGTTTTTGGTATTTTTTTCAGAACCATTGATATTGCCGTTGATCGTAAAAACCCACGTCATGCAGCCAAGGCATACCAACGTGCTGTTGAGCAATTAAAAAAAGAAAAACGCAGCATTGTTATTTTCCCTGAAGGAACCATCCACAGCAATGCACCAAAATTAGGTAAATTTAAAGATGGTGCATTTAAACTAGCAGTAGAAACACAAACCGCAATTTTACCCGTTACCATCATAAACAATTGGAAAATATTACCTGATAACGGTAAGTTCCGATTTATGCCTGGAAGGGTTATACAATACGTACATCAACCCATAAGTACAGAAGGATTAACCATTGAAGATATACCCGCACTTAAATTACAAGTGCACAATTTAATAGCAAATAAACTAGCAGAGTATGGACATAAACAATGAAATGATTGATAAACTGGCAGACCTTGCTAAGTTGGAGTTTACTAAAGAAGAAAAAGAAAAACTTAAAGGTGACTTAAGTAAAATAACTGGATTTATAGAGAAGTTAAATGAACTAAACACTGACCATGTTGAACCATTAATTTTTATGACTAATGAAGTAAATATCTTACGTGCAGATGAAGTTCATCATCCAATTACAAAAGAAGAAGCGTTAAAAAATGCACCTGCTAAGGATAGCGATTACTTCCGTGTGCCTAAATTCATAGAGAAATAGCACTTATCTCAATTAACATAACGGTTACTCCATTTAACGCTGTGCAAAAAACACCAATACTAATATTGTTTATCTGTTTTACTTTAATGGTGTCGGCACAGATTAAAGTGAGTGAAATGGGCGATGTGAATAAGGTACAATCGTTGGTTAAAAATTATTTTTTGGGTGATGGCATACAACTTACCAACGTCAGCTACAAGGGCCATCCAGAAGCAATTGGTACTTTTACAGATGTAAATCGCATAACCGGATTTAGTAAAGGCTTGGTGTTAAGCACAGGCCGCGTTGAGCTAATTGCGGGTAATAACTCAAGGCCAAATTCAGGAGCCAACTTCTCCGATCATTTCTTTTTTGATGAAGACTTAATAACTAAGGCCCCACAGTGTGATGGTGCTGTTTTAGAAATTGAATTTATTCCAGATAGCGATAGCCTTTGTTTCGCATTTGTTTTTGGTAGCGAAGAGTATCCAGAGTTTGTTGGCAAAGAATTTAACGATATGTTTCAATTGTTATTAGAACCAATGTTTGTTAAATCAAAACCTAAAAACTTAGCGGTATTGCCTAACAAAAAAATGATTAACGTAAATAATGTAAATCACCTTAAACTCCCAGAACTTTATATTGACAATACCTCTCCTGCTAGCCC
>JBILPP010000157.1:0-4776 GCA_044373765.1 Bacteroidia bacterium | reverse complement strand
ATTGTTCTGCCTCAATTGTTGGTGTAAATTCTTGTATGTTAAACTCCCATTTTATGTTGTTATTCATGTCGAAATTTTGGTGTATGTCATGAATAGATAGTACACAACCATTTTGGTTTTTATTATCGGGATGTAGTTTTATATCGGCTTTGTAAACTACGGTTTGTGCTATTAGTGATAGACCAAATATAAATTGTAGGGCTAATAATAGGATTAATTTGTTTGCCATAATCAGGTTGTTATTTTGTCATTAAGTTTGCTAAAGTATCAGCTATTTTACTTGCAAGAGCCACACCCATTCCGTTTAATCTAGCACCTACTACCACGTGTTGATTAACACGTTTTACCAGTGGTGTTTTTTGTTCGTTAAAGGCCATAATACCACTCCATTGTTGCTCTATGGTATAAGGCGTATTGGGTAATATCATCTCGTCTAAAAAATAGTTTAATTGATTTTGTATGCGTTGGTTTAATTCAAGTTGCGTAGTTGTTTCGGTTTCAAAATCAATATTTCTACCACCACCCAAAATCACCCTTTTTCCAAAGTTTCTAAAGTAGTAATAACCTTCATTAAAATGAAAAGTACCCGTAAACTTTAAGTCGTCAATAGGTGCTGTACACAAAACCTGACCACGTCCTGGGGTTATTTCTTCATCGGGTAAAAAATGTTTGGTAAATGCATTGGTACAAATAGCCACTTGTTCTGCATGAAAAGTAATTTGCTGACCGTTGTTTTCGCAGTATACCTTAGCCCCGGTTGGGGTATCTTCAATGTGTTTTACATCAGTACCTGTTATTACCCTTACTTGTAAAATTCCTGCGTAATTTAGTAAGGTATTCATCATTTTTCCGGTGTCAATTTGTCCTTCAAATGGGTTAAAAACCATATCGCTTACAATATCCGCATTAAACCCAAATTGATTGATAAATTGGGGTACAATATAAAATACTTGTTTTTTAAATAGTGGTGTCAGCAGCTCGTTAAGTTTGGTCACTTTATCTCCCTCGGCTCCGTTTTCATTCATCATTAATTCAAAACCACCGTGGTTTATATATTCGATGTGCTCATCACCCAATCTTTTTCTTAAGAGGTATAAGCCTATCCACCTGTCTTCAATTAATTGTAAAAATTTCTCTTCACCTAGTCGTTCATAGTCGGCCCAATTTTCGGTATAAGAACCAATGCATGCAAATCCAGCATTTTTTGTACTTGCACCTGTAGGCAATATTCCTTTTTCAATAACAAGTACAGATGCTTTTGGGTTTTTTTCTTTAATGGCACAAGCAGTACTTAAACCGGTAATACCGGCACCCACAATAATGTATTGGTAGTTTACAAGTGAATTTGATTCCCAGAAACTTAGCATAAATTTAGCCTATTAATACACCAATATATGTATTGTTTTGAAATAAAAAAACAGCATAAAAAATGCCACCATACAAAAATGTATAGCGGCATATTTTTTAAGTCTAAATTTAGACTTAAATTATTTTCTTGTACCTAACTCGAGTAGGTTGAACATTACCCATTCGTTGGCGCTTATTCTCTTCATAGTCGCTGTATGCACCTTCATAAAACACAACTTGCGAATTACCTTCAAATGCTAAAATGTGTGTGGCTATTCTATCAATAAACCACCTGTCATGGGATATCACTACTACACATCCTGCATAATTTTCAATAGCCTCCTCTAAAGCACGTAAAGTATTAACATCAATATCATTGGTTGGCTCATCCAATAACAGCACATTACCACCCTCTTTTAATGTCATGGCCAAATGCACACGGTTTCGTTCTCCACCACTTAGCACACCAACTTTTTTACTTTGATCGTTACCTCCAAAATTAAATTTGCTGATGTATGCTCTGGCGTTTACTTGCTTGCCGCCAACAATCATGGTTTCTGTTCCACCACTAATTACTTCAAACACACTTTTTTCAGGTAATAAATCTTTATGACTCTGGTCTACATATGCAACTTGCACCGTTTCGCCTACTTTAAAATCACCACTAGTAGGTTCTTCAAGTCCCATCATCATTTTAAATAATGTAGTTTTACCTGCACCATTTGGACCTATCACACCAACAATACCACCACGAGGTAAATTAAAGTTTAAGTTTTCGTATAGTAATTTATCGCCATAAGCTTTACTAACGTTTTTGGCTTCAATTACCATATCACCCAAACGGGGTCCGGCAGGTATAAATAATTCCAGTTGCTGTTCTTTTTCTTTCGTTTCCTCGTTTAATAATTTATCGTAAGCGCCTAACCTTGCTTTTTGTTTGGCTTGTCTTCCTTTGGCACCTTGGCGTACCCAATCTAATTCACGCTCTAATGCTTTTGCACGTTTGCTATCTGCTTTTTCTTCTGCTTTTAATCGGTTTGCTTTTTGTTCTAACCAGCTGCTGTAATTTCCTTTCCAAGGAATTCCTTCGCCACGGTCAAGTTCTAAAATCCATCCTGCAACATTATCTAAGAAATAGCGATCATGCGTCACTGCAATAACAGTACCTGGGAAGTTCTTTAAGAATTGCTCTAACCAATCAACCGATTCTGCATCCAAGTGGTTGGTAGGCTCATCTAATAATAAGATATCTGGATTACTTAAAATTAAACGGCATAAAGCAACGCGTCTACGTTCCCCACCACTTAATATATTAATTGGAGTTTCTGGATCGGGGCAACGTAAAGCATCCATTGCTTTTTCTAAAGTGGTGTCTATTTCCCAAGCATTGGCTGCATCAATCTTGTCTTGCAATTCAGCCGAACGGTTCATTAACTTTTCCATTTTATCACCATCTTCGTAATTCTCCGGTTCACCCATGGACTCATTCACCGCATTGTACTCGTCAAGCAATGCCATTGTTTCGGCTACACCTTCTTTTACAACTTCAATAACTGTTTTAGTTTCATCAAGGTTAGGTTCTTGCTCTAAGAAACCAATTTTGTAATTTTTACTATCAAATACTACCTCACCTTGAAAATTCTTATCAATGCCAGCAATGATTTTTAAAAGGCTTGATTTACCTGAACCGTTTAAACCTAAAACGCCAATTTTGGCACCATAAAAAAATGATAAGTAAATGTTTTTTAATACTTGTTTTTGAGGAGGGAAAGTTTTGCTAACCCCAGCCATCGAAAATATAATTTTGTTGTCTGTCATAATCTTAATAAGTGGGCGAATTTAAAACTAATGATGTATTTACTTGAAATAAAGTTTATTTTAGACTGATAATTTTTAAACAGCAATGAATACGCATCACGAATATGTTTGTCAAATAAGTGGTCGGTCGGGTAATGCACAAAACATGTTACCCGCCAAGGCTATTAGCCCTCAGGTGGTAAGAATTATAAAAAAGCAAGGTCATAAATGGGATAGAAAAGGATTTGTTGATGCGGAGGCTATCAACCACTTACTTCAACTAGGGCCACCTCAAGAATCAGATTATTTGGTCGAGTTATCGGCTGATGAATTAGAGGATAACTACCAAAGCAGTTTAACTTTAGGTGAACGTGTTGCCGATAAAATAGCAGAGTTTGGCGGAAGTTGGACTTTTATAATTTCCTTTTTCACCTTCATTTTAGCTTGGGTGGTGTTAAACACCATTGCCTTTACTACTGCAAGGTTTGATAACTATCCGTTTATTTTGTTAAATTTAATATTGAGTTGTATTGCAGCTGTGCAAGCTCCAATTATCATGATGAGTCAGAATAGACAAGAAGCCAAAGACAGATTAAGGGCTAAAAATGATTACAACATTAATTTAAAAGCCGAGCAAGAGATACGCGAATTACATACTAAAATTAATGAGCTATTGAAATTAGTAAAAAAAAATATGGCATAAAAAAAGAGGCTTAGAATAGCCCCTTTTAAAAATTTGGTTTAGTAATTAATATCCCCAACCTGATATCATACCAGTTTTATTAGGGTTAATACACATTACTGGAATACGTTGTGATGTGTTTACAATTTGTTGGGCATATGTTCCAAATACTAACTCTTTAAAGTCTTTATCTTCTGTTTGAGTCATAATCATCAACAAGTCGGCATCAATGCTTTCTGCGTAATCAAGGGTCTCGTCAGCGAAGTTTCCTTCTAGTTTTTCTTTGATGTATGTGGTGTAATTAACACCATTATCTTTTAACATATGCTCTATTTGGTGGAGGGATCCTTCAATTTTAGCATCCAGTAATTCGTCATTGTTTTTAAAACTAAACAATCGAATGGTTGAACCATAAGATTTGCCCAAGTGAATAGCCCATTTAACCTTTTGGCGTGATTCAATAGCTAAATCTACAGGGAAAACAATGCTTTTGTAAATATTTGAAGTTTGTGCTGATTTTACAACTATTACCGGTACCTTACTGTGCACAATAGTGCGTGAAGAATTGCTTCCGATGAGTTGACCTAAACCTGATGCACCATGAGATCCCATGATTACGCTATCGCATTTTAGTTCCTCAACGACCTCAGCAATTAACTTGTAAATTTTACCCGTACGAACATTTGCACTACAATCAATGCCATGCTGGGTTTTAATGTCAATTGATAATTTTTCCATCCGTGCAGTGGCAGCCTCTTTTATCAATTGCTCTTGTTTTTCGTTTTTACCCAATAATCCGCTAAGCATACCTTCTTCGATAACATATAACAAAGCTAAATTATTGTTAAAATGTTTTGCTACATCAATAGCGTGGTCTAATGCATGTATAGCTACATCGCTAAAATCTAATGGTACAAGAATAGTATTCTTCTGAGTTGTTTGCATAATGT
>JBILPP010000155.1:0-4806 GCA_044373765.1 Bacteroidia bacterium | reverse complement strand
CTTCTTTAAAAATACACGTTTTGAATAAAAAACTATCGTTAACAGATTGTATCATGCTAATCATGGGGAGCATGATTGGTTCTGGAATATTTATAGTTCCTGCTGCCATGAGTGCTGAACTCCAATCACCAACCATGCTTATTGTGGCTTGGGTAGTAACTGCAGTGCTCACTTTACTTGCTGCACTTAGCTATGGCGAGTTGGCCGCTTTGATGCCTAAAGCTGGTGGTCAATACATTTATCTTAAAGAGTCGTACAATAAATTGGTTGGTTTTTTATATGGTTGGACATTATTTACAGTGATTCAAACTGGTACCATTGCGGCCGTTGCTGTTGCCTTTGCTATTTACAGTGGGGTGTTTTTCCCTATTATTAGTGATCACAATATTTTGTTTGAATTTGCTGGCATCACAGTTTCAACAAAACAATTATTGGCAATTGTTATTGTGTGGCTGCTTACTTATAGCAACTTTAAAGGTTTACGTACTGGGGCGCTTATTCAAAATGTGTTTACTGTTACTAAAATTGGTGCGCTACTTTTTATGATAGGAGCGGGCTTGTATTTTATTGCAACCCAGCCAGCAGTGAACATTAAATGGCAATTACCCGCCCAAATAAATACATATAATTATTGGGGTATATTTTGTGGCGCTTTGGTGGGGAGCATTTTTAGTAGTGATGCATGGAATAATGTAACCTTTACTGGTGGCGAAATTGATAACCCTAAACGAAATTTACCTCTTTCATTGGCCATTGGTACACTAGGTGTTTTGTTGCTTTATATTTTCATTAATTACATTTATTTATATAGCATTCCCTTTAATGATATTGCCACAGCAAAGGATGGAAGGGTTGGAACACTTTTACTCAACGACATTTTTGGAACTATTGGTTTAACCATCATGGCTGCTTTAATTATGATTAGCACCTTTGGTTGTATTAATGGATTAACCTTAAGTGGAGCACGTGTGTATTATGCCATGGCCAATGATGGATTGTTTTTCAAAAAAGCATCTTCACTAAACAAACACCATGTGCCACAATTTGCTTTGGTAATTCAAGCAGTTTGGACAAGCCTTTTAACACTCAGCGGTAGCTACGGGAACTTACTTGATTATGTGGTAATAGCGGTTTTGATTTTTTATATACTAACAGTAGCAGGTGTTTTCATATTACGCAAAAAACAACCCGATATTGAGCGCACTTATAAAGTTTGGGGATACCCATTGGTACCTGCTTTGTATGTTTTAATGGCACTATTCATCTGTGCAAACTTATTAGCCTTTAAACCAGAATACACCATACCTGGAATAGGTATAGTGATACTTGGAATACCCGTTTATTACCTAATAAATTTAAAGAAAAAGTAACGTTAAAACTTTACGGCTATACCAAACATAATATGGCGTTGGGCCATGTATCTAGCAGGGTTTGTTGGGGTTGGTCCGGTTACACCTAGGCGTGGATCACGATAGCGCGGGTCAACCCAACTATCTGGCACATTTTGTCCAAAGCTGTAAGCTGTTCCGGTAACCGGATTAATTATTGTAGCATTTTTGTTATCAAATAAATTTGTTATTTGAACGCTAAAATTAACTTGAGATTTTCCTTTTAGTTTCCACCATCTGGTAAACGTAATATCTGTCCAGAACCAATATTCGCCAACCTTACTCCAACGTGCATCAGGATTTGGATCTTGTACATATATTGGTCTACCTATATTTACATCCGTTCTGTCGAAAATAAATGGGGTATAACGCACACCACTTCTTAAGTTGGTTTCTAAATAAATACTCATTTTGTTTAACCACTTTTTATTAAACAAACCATTCTTGGTATCAATTTTAAAAATGTGATTTGTTTTTAAGTTGTGTGGCACATCCCAAGGTAAATAAAATTCGCGCGTATCTTCACTTGCACCCGAAGCCAATAACTCTTTTAACTTATCATTGGCACTTGCGCTTTGTCCGGTTGTAACTTGGTAAGTGTATGATAGCTGGCCATTGTACCAATTACCAATTCGTTTTATGTATCCAAACTCTACACCACGGCTACGCGCATAATCACTATTTATCCTTATGGTTCGAGCCACTTCACGGCCTGTTCCATCTGCAATAAACACGTTTGCTGTGGTAATAAAATCGTATTTGTCTTTCCAGAAAGCAGAAAATGTAAATGCATCGTTACTGGTTATTTGTGTTTTTAAACCAATTTCGTAGCTAATATCTACTTCAGGGTTTAGGTCAGGATTACCCACATTAGCAATGGTTGATCGGTCTTGATAAAAAGGATCTAACCCCGGATAAATAAATGATGGGTGAGGCAAGATGGTATTGTGACCGTAGTTAAAATACAACATTTGGTTTTCGCGAATGGGAAACGATGCTGAAATTTTTGGTAAGAAACGAAACTTATACCTTAAACCACCAATTTTAAAGCTGTTGTCTAAATATGATTGACGAATTTCTTCTCTGATGGGGGAGCGTGGATTAGCCACGGCATCATCTACAAACTTACCTGGAGCCCAATATTCAAATCGACCACCAACGCTTGCTACTAAACCTTTGTATTTAATTTGGTCGGTAACAAAAACACCACCACGTTGTGGACTTACCTTCCAAACATCACTTTGTTGTCCTAAACGAAATGTTTGAGATTCGCCACCACCAGCTAATGGTAATGGAGCTCCCACCCATGGGCGAATAATGTCAATCCATTGCATTTCTTGCATCTTTGCTTCAAAACCAAATGTTAATTTGTTCATGGAATTTAATGAAACCAAATTGCCTTGGGCTTTAACTGCATACTCTTCAAAATAATGCGAATGCCATAAAGTGGCTATACCACCATTATTATTAAACCCCGATGATAGATTTACAAAAGAAACCGAATCGCCCGGATTAAAATAAGTGGAAGGATATTGGTTTATGGATGCAGGGTCTAATACTTGATCAACAGAAGTTGGTCTCCATGGGCGACCATTCGCATCAGCTTGTAATTTCACAAAAAAACGTGAGGCTAATACAGTATATGAAAAACGTTTGCTCAACGATTGTTTCCAATCTATTGATACCATATTTGCATCATGTGTATATGTATTGGCATTATCCATTTGTTGGCTAAAGTTGTATTGATAGCCCGGCTGAAATGGTAAATCATTACCAAAAATACGCAACATGTTTACGTCTTGATTAATGGTTAATGAGCGTAACCCAGAAATCATTAAACTTTTGCCAGATTTAAAGTTGTAATTTAATTTGCCAAATACACTCCATTTGTTGTCTTGGTATGGACTCCACAAGCGGCTATCGCCCCAACCTTGTTCTGGATATAAGTTTGATATAACTTGGTTGGCAGGATTTTTATAATATTCATCGCTAAACGCACCACGCAGCGCTACCGAAAACTTTAATCTATTTTCAAACGCTTTACGCAATAATGGTCCGCTAAAATTCATTTCTGTAATCGTTGTATTCCAATTGGCACGGCTATTTTGGTTAATGCCAAAATTATCACGTTTATGGTTGATTCCTAATTCAAATTTATCGCCACCATTGCGGGTTTTGGTATTTACCACACCTGCTGTAGCATCTCCCACATCAGCACCAATACCACCAGTAGTTACCTCAATGTCACCTACTGCATTACTTCCTAAGTCTAAACCAAAACCGGTGCCCGCCAATGGATCGGTTACTTTTACTCCATCAACATACATACCCGTTTCGTATGTACGCCCGCCACGTATACTAACACCTGCAGGAGAGTTTACAACTCCTGGCTGTGTGTTAATAATACTTTGAATTTGTCTTGCAGGTGCAAGTTCTATGGCTTCTTGGCTAATGGTATTTACTGATTGCGCCTTATCTACATCAATAAGGGGGCGCTTACCTATAATAATAACATCATCGCCTGTACTCACTGCTGCTGGTTGAAGTTGAATCGATAATTCCCTTACTTCACCTGCTTTAACTTTAATTTCTGTTAAAACTACCTTGCTGTAACCTAAGTATGAAATTTCTAAGTTGTATTCGCCTGGTTTTACATTTTTAATTGTAAATCGGCCATTAATATCGGTTGCAGCTCCAAACGATGTACCTTTAATAAGTACACTAACTCCAATAAGTTCAGAGTTGTCTTTTTTGTCTTTTATTACCCCTGTGATAGTAGCAGTTGTTTGTTGCGCTTTAATGTGCAACGATAAAATGCCAAGAAGAAAAACGATGAAAAGGTGACGCATGCCTTATTATGCTAAATATTAGGTGTGCAAAATAGTAGAATATTTTGGGTAAAAAAACAGCCATTATTATGCTTTTGTTAATGATCCTGTTGTTGCAAAAAAAAGCGAACCTATGTTCGCCTTTTTTTAGTTTATTTTTTCTATCCAATTAAAGTCATCAGGTATTAATCCTGTTTGAATTTCGCCAAGCGTTTTATACAAATAATTACTCACTTCTCGCTCTTCTGGGTTAGGTAATGTATACTCTACGCCTTTGTAATTAATGGCAGCAATTTTAGCTACAATGGCAGCTGTGCCCGTACCAAAAGCATCTTTTAACTCACCTTTATTAGCTGCGTCAACTATTTCATCTACACTAATTTTGCGTTCTTCAACGGTGTATCCTTTAGATTGCAATAATTTAATACAGCTATTGCGGGTTACACCTGCTAAAATGGTTCCGTCAAGCACTGGCGTAATCACCTTGTCCCCTATAACAAAAAACACATTCATGGTTCCACTTTCTTCAATATACTTGTGCTCACGCCCATCAGTCCAAATAATTTGGTCAAATCCCTTTTTATTTGCTT
>JBILPP010000156.1:0-4806 GCA_044373765.1 Bacteroidia bacterium | reverse complement strand
CCCACTGATGAACCTTGGTTTGCTGGTTTAATTACAAAAGGTAAACCCACTTGCTTTTTAACATCGGCCAGTATTTTTTTTCTGTCTGCAGATTGCCAATTTTGTTTGGTAATACCTAAAAAATTGGGGCTATTAAACCCTGCATGTTGCAGCATGGTTTTCTGCGTTTTTTTGTGCATTCCAATAGCGCTTGGCATAATACCCGAACCAGTGTAAGGGATATCGAACCACTCTAACAACCCTTGTATGGTGCCGTCTTCGCCATACATACCATGCAAAGCTAAAAAGGCAAAATCCATGTACTGACCCAACTCTTCGGGCTTCAGTATTTTACCAAGTTGTGCGGCAATTTTTCTTCCGTTGTCTTGATGCGCTTCAGGCAAACTTTCGGCATAAATCTGAATTGGCTTATTTTGGTGTTGCAAAGCACTTACCGTTGGGTAAAAATCGCGGATGCTCCCTTTGTATATAAACTCCCAATTAAGAAGAATAAAGTTGTTGAAGCTATCCACAAAAATGGGAACTGCTTCAAACAGGTTTTTATCTAAATTATCGTACACGGTGCGTCCGCCTGCAAAACTCACCTCACGCTCACGCGAAGATCCACCGAAAAATATACCTACTTTAATCATAGCTTTACCTAATTGGGAATATAAAATATATGGAGCATCAAATATATTTGCTTTGAGGATAACACACATAAATCGTTGTTAACAATGATTTGGCACGATGTATGTTTTATTTATCATGATTTTTTATACATTTACAACATCATTTAAACTTTAAATCATTATGAAACGTAATTTACTTGCCTTATCGTTAATACTATTTGTAACGGTATTTGCAGAAGCCCCGCAAACTTTACCCAACATTACTTTAAAAGATGTAAATGGTAAAAACAAAAATGTTGCAGACTATGCTAAAACAGGACAAATTACTGTTATTAATTTTTGGGCAACATGGTGCACCCCTTGTAAAAAGGAATTAACCAACATAAATGATAACTTGTTAGAATCGTGGAAAGAAAAGTATAATGTAAACTTAGTTGCGGTATCGATTGATAATGCAAAAAATGTACTAAAAGTAAAACCTTATGTTGATGGACAAGCATGGGATTTTGATGTTTTACTTGATGTTAACGAAGATTTAAAACGTGCATTAAATGTAAACAACGTACCTTACACCATATTGTTAGATAAAAAAGGTAACATTGTTTGGAAGCATGAAGGATATGTAGAAGGCAATGAATATATTTTAGATGAACAAATAAAGAAGTACGCAGCAATGTAAATTGCAACATATAATAAATAAAAAAGCCCGCGGTTAAAACCGCGGGCTTTTTTATTTATTGGAAATATTCCCTCATTTTATCGAAAAAGCTTTTATCGTTTTTACCCGGATGGGGCTTAAAATTATCT
This sequence comes from Bacteroidia bacterium, assembly GCA_044373765.1. Classification (GTDB taxonomy): domain Bacteria; phylum Bacteroidota; class Bacteroidia; order UKL13-3; family UKL13-3; genus UBA6183. The sequence continues at coordinate 3,388 of JBILPP010000156.1, read as the reverse complement.
GCATCTCGTAATTTTTCCAACATTTCCTTTTCATCAGAAGTTAGCTTTTGCGGTGTCCAAATATTGATATGAACCAATTGATCGCCTCTGTGATGTGAGTTTAATTCAGGTATGCCTTTACCGCGCAAACGCAATATTTTACCTCCCTGTGTTCCAGCATCAATTTTAAGTTTCACTTTGCCGTCAACCGTTGGAATTTCTACGTTTGTGCCAATTGCAGCATCAATAAATGATATATGTAAATCATACATAATATTGTTGCCTTCACGTTTTAAAACTGCATCATCTATTTCTTCAATAACAATAATTAAATCACCTGCAGGTCCTCCGTTTGGCCCCATATTACCTTTGCCGCTCATGCTTAATTGCATGCCATCTGCAACACCAGTAGGTATGTTTATGCTTACTATTTCTTCTTTCCCTACCAATCCATCTGCACCAACGCCACTTGGGCGTTTATCTACCGTTTTACCAGCCCCGTTACAAGCATTGCAAACACTGGTTGTAGCCATTTGCCCTAAAAACGTTTGGGTTACCTTACGCACCTGTCCTGCTCCATTACAAGTTGTACAAGTTTTAAAAGTAAGCCCATCGGCAGTAACCATGCGGTTAAATTTCACTTTTTTCTCTACACCTTCGGCAATTTCTTTTAAAGTAAGTTTTACTTTAATACGTACATTATTACCTCTAACTCCACCGCTGCGTCTTCCGCTTCTGCCTCCACCGCCACCAAAAAAAGATTCAAAAGGATTACCACCATCGCCAAACACATCACCAAATTGACTAAATATGTCATCCATATTCATGCCGCCTCCGCCATAACCACCACCTGCAGCACTTGCGCCTTGATGACCAAATCTATCATAATTAGCGCGTTTATTTTGGTCGCTTAATATTTCATAGGCTTCAGCGGCCTCCTTAAATTTGTCTTCAGCAGCTTTATCACCAGGATTTTTATCGGGGTGAAACTTGATAGCCATTTGGCGATATGCCTTCTTTATCTCGTCAACGCTTGCGTTTCGGTTAATTCCTAGTATTTCGTAATAATCTCTTTTTGCCATTGTATTTTTTATACTGCCACAAACTTTTTTAGTTGATTGTGCTCAATACATTATGTTTTTAAACTGTGTATATTAGGTTAAGGTTAATATTAAGCGCCTACAACAACCTTGGCATAGCGAATCACTTTATCGCCTAGGTAGTATCCTTTTTCCACTTCATCAATTACCTTGTCTTTCAGGTCTTCTGATGGTGCTGGAATGTTGGTAATGGCTTCATGCAAATCTGCATTAAAGGTTTGACCAATACTTTCCATAGGTTTTAACCCTTTAGCAACCAACGTGTTTTTAAATTTATGGCTTACCAAGTCAATACCTTCTTTAACAGAAGCAACATCTGTTGCATTTTCCATGGCTTTTAGTGCGCGTTCAAAATCATCTAAAACAGGAATCATTGCCAACATAATTTCTTGACCAGCAGTTTTAAACAACTCAATGCGCTCAGCTAAAGTTCTGCGTTTATAGTTTTCAAACTCGGCATATAAGCGCAAATACTTGTCGTCTTTTTCTAATAATTCGGCTTCAAAGTCACGTACTGACTCATTTGCCGTTTCTGCCGTGTTTTCCTCGTTATTTACTGACGTATTTTCACCACCCACATTATCAAGTGCAGGGTTATCGTTTAATTCTTCATTGTTATTCATAGCGTTTTCGTTGGTATGCTCTTGATTCATGCCTTTAAAAAGATTTTTAAATTTTGTTTTCATGTGCAAATGGGCAAATACATTGCCATCACTGTATAAAATGTCAATTTGACAAAGATGTATTGATTTTGATATTGCTTAAGGTATTGCGCAATTGGTTGATATCTGGGTCGATTACAATTATTTTTTTATTTTTTTCAACTATAATCAAGGTAGGTATTTTAGTTATTCCAAGGTTATTTAATACACTTGATTCCCATCCTTTACTATCAATTACATGTTGCTCCCATGGCCATCCTTCGCGTTTCACAGCTATGCGGTGTAAGTCGGGCTTGGTATCAATGCTAATATCAACTACATCTATAAACATTTGTTTAACTCCCCTACGTGTAGGGTTAATAACATGGTAGTGTTGTTTAATTTCATCCAATAATTCTAATGATGCTAAACTCCAAGATGCCCAAAAAACATAAATGGTTGGGTATTGCAATGTGCTATCGTTGGTGTATGTTTCACCCGTTGTGGTTGGCAATTGAAAAACTGGAAACGTATCAGACAAATGTAAAACACGCTGTGCAGATACTGAACCAGACACCAAGAAGGCTATAGATATTAAAAGCCATTTAAACATGGCAGCTAAGTTATACCAATTGTGGTTATTATTTATAATAAGTTATCATGATTAATGCTAATAATAATTACCGCAAAGCAAAATTAACATCTTACTAAACGAGCTGATTTTAAAAATTAAGCGGCATTAATCAATTCGTGTAATATCAGCACCTATTGCATTTAAACGTTTATCAATAAACTGATATCCGCGATCTATTTGCTCAATATTATTGATGGTACTTGTGCCATTAGCAGCCAACGCAGCTATTAACATAGATACACCTGCCCTGATATCTGGTGAGCTCATGGTAATGCCACGCAATTTTGTTTCGCGGTTGCTACCAATAACCACTGCCCTATGCGGATCGCACAAAATAATTTTAGCACCCATATCAATTAGATTGTCTACAAAGAACAAGCGGCTTTCAAACATCCATTGATGTATAAGCACACTGCCTTTGGCCTGGGTTGCGGTTACCAATGCAATAGAAATTAAATCGGGTGTAAATGCTGGCCATATGCCATCTTTAATGGTTAAAATACTACCATCTATTAGCGATTGTATTTTATAACTTTCTTGAGATGGTACAAAAATATCATCGCCTCTAAACTCCAACTCTATACCCATTTTACGAAACACATTTGGAATTATACCCAAGTTAGCTATTGAGCAATCCTTGATTAATATTTCTGAATGTGTTGCTGCTGCTAAACCAATAAATGAACCTATTTCAATCATATCAGGTAGCATACGATGCGTGCAGCCACCTAAAGAATCAACACCCTCAATGGTTAATAAATTAGAGCCAATGCCACTAATTTTACCCCCCATGCTGTTAATCATTTTGCATAATTGCTGCAAATAAGGTTCGCAGGCTGCATTGTAAATTTGGGTAGTACCTTTTGCCAAAGCAGCGGCCATAGCTATGTTAGCCGTACCAGTAACCGATGCTTCATCAAGCATGATATAAGTACCTTTAAGGTTTTTGCCGTTTATTTTATAAAAACGCTCTTCACGCAAATGTTCAAATGTTGCTCCTAAACTTTCAAAACCACGTAAATGGGTATCAACTG
>JBILPP010000154.1:0-4808 GCA_044373765.1 Bacteroidia bacterium | reverse complement strand
CCTTTTCGAATTACAAAACCTTGTGAATTTATTGAATAAACATGAGTTAGGTCCTGCAATAGCTGCACCTCAGAGAAAATTACTTACGTATTGAATTGCCAAACCAATTAGCCCTTTTAAAATAAAAAGCAGATACAAGAAATAGCGAGATTAAAACTTTAGCTTTTAAGGTTTTAAATAAAGGCATACCTTTGCCATTGTGAAAATAGCAGTAATAGGAGGAGGAGCAGCAGGCTTTTTTGCAGCCATACATGCGGCTACAGCAAATAAAACAAACGAGGTTACCATTTACGAGAAAACCGGGAAATTGCTCACAAAAGTACTTGTTTCGGGGGGGGGCAGATGTAACGTAACGCATGCTTGTTTCGAAAATAACAGACTCACAACCAATTATCCTAGAGGCGAAAGGCCACTTAAAAGTGCATTTACTAGATTTAGTACCAAAGATACGGTAGAATGGTTTAGCCAACGTGGTGTTAAACTAAAAACAGAATCAGACGGACGTATGTTTCCAACAACGGATAACAGCGAAACAATTGCCAACTGCCTACTTAATGAAGTACAAAAGTTAAAAATTAACATTGTCTTAAATACAGAAATTAGGTCTATTCAAACCAAAATGGATGGTGGCTTTTTATTGAATACTAACAACGCAATTATAAATGCCGATAAAATAATAGTTACAACAGGTGGGCAAGCCAAATTGGAAGGGTTTAATTGGTTGAAAACATTAGGGCATAACATTGAAAATCCTGTACCTTCTCTTTTCACTTTTAATGTACCCAATAATTCAATTACAGAATTGATGGGCACTAGCATAGAACAGGCTAAAATAAAAATTATTGAAACTAAACATGAGTTTAGTGGGCCCATTTTAATTACACATTGGGGATTTAGTGGCCCGGCAGTATTAAAGCTTTCGTCATATGCTGCGCGCGATTTAGCCGAACTTAATTACGACTTCACGCTTAGCATAAGTTGGTTAAATGATAAAAAAGAAGATGCCGTTAGAAATGAGTTAATGAATTTAAAAGCAGCAAACCCAACCAAACATTTGCGAAACTTATTTCCCTATCACCAACTTACCAAACGTTTGCAAGATTACATGTTTGCCAAAACCGGAATTAATGCCGATAAAAACTGGGCCGACATATCGAAAGCAGATGTAAATAATTTGGTTGACGTTCTTTTATACGACAAATATGAAGTTAAAGGAAAGACAACCTTTAAAGACGAGTTTGTTACTTGTGGTGGTATATCTTTAGATGATGTACTGCTCAAAAACATGGAAAGTAAAAAAGTAAAAGGCTTACATTTTGCAGGCGAAGTATTGGATATAGATGGGATTACAGGAGGTTTTAATTTTCAAGCGGCTTGGACCACCGGTTTTATTGCAGGCACAAGTGCAGGTAAATAAAACTCAATATGGTATTTAACGGAAATTAAAAACAACTCACCCCAATATAAACGACTAGAAGAAAATGTATTTGAAATTAAAACAATAGGCAAAGGTTATTTTCAGTCAAATACTACATTTCATACTTCGGGCAAATTGATGTAATTTGCATCCGATTTTATGAGTAAAGAACCCAAACGTTATTTAGTTACAGCCGCTCTGCCATATGCAAACGGTCCTGTTCATATTGGCCACTTAGCGGGCTGTTATTTGCCTGCAGACATCTATGTACGTTATCTTAAAGCGCAAGGTAAAGATGTGGTATTTATTTGCGGCAGTGACGAGCACGGTGTGCCTATTACCATTAAAGCCAAAAAAGAAGGTATAACCCCCCAACAAGTGGTTGATAAATATGATGGCATTATGAAAAATGCCTTCAAAGATTTTGGTATTGATTTTAGTTATTACGGAAGAACGTCATCAAAAACTCATCACGAAACGGCTCAAGCATTTTTTAAAACCCTGTATGATAAAAGTGTTTTTAAAGAAGAAACTACCCAACAATATTATGATGATGAAGCGAAGCAATTTTTAGCAGATAGATATATTACAGGAACCTGCCCACGTTGTGGCAATGCGGGTGCTTATGGCGACCAATGTGAGAAATGCGGAACTTCCCTTAACCCAACAGATTTAATCAACCCAAAATCAGCCTTAAGTGGTGCAGTGCCCGTGCTCAAAGAAACTAAAAATTGGTTTCTACCCATGGGTGATATTCAACAAAGTGAGCAATTCCAAAACTATATTAAACGTTTTGATGGCTGGAAAAGCAACATCAAAGGTCAATGCCAAAGTTGGTTAACAGAAGGCTTGCAATCTCGTGCCATGACCCGCGATTTGAATTGGGGTGTGCCTGTTCCTATTGAAGGTGCCGTTGGTAAGGTATTGTATGTTTGGTTTGATGCCCCAATTGGATACATTAGTGCTACCAAAGAACATTTTAATGGATCTAATGAGTGGCAAAAATACTGGCAAGATGATGAAACTGCTTTAGTCCATTTTATAGGAAAAGACAATATTGTGTTTCATGCCATCATTTTCCCGATGATGTTAATGACACACGGCAACTACATTTTACCTACCAATATTCCCGCAAACGAATTTTTAAATTTAGAAGGTGATAAAATTTCTACATCGCGTAATTGGGCCGTTTGGTTACATGAGTACTTAATTGATTTCCCAAATAGACAAGACGAATTACGTTATGTATTAACCAGCATTGCTCCTGAAACTAAAGACAGTGAGTTTACCTGGAAAGACTATCAAACACGTGTAAACAGTGAGTTGGTAAGTATTTTCGGAAATTTTGTAAACCGCGTAATGGTGTTGAGCGATAAATATTATCAAGGTGTAATACCTACTGTTTACCAAAATACAACAGATGAAAAACTAATTGCAGCTCGTAATCTTTGTTTTGATGGCATTGCAAAGAGTTTACATAATATGCGCGAAAATTTAGATGCGGTAAAATTGCGCGATGCCCAAGCCGAATTTATCAATGCAGCCCGTGCAGGCAATAAATATTTAGCTGATACCGAGCCATGGAAATTAGTTAAAACAGATGAAGAGAGCGTAAAGGCCATTATGTTTGATGCACTTCAAATTTGCGCAAAGTTAGCAATTGCAGCAGAGCCTTTTTTACCACATACCTCTTTTACTCTAAAGGCGATGCTAAACGCACCACAATTAAACTGGAGCAGCTTATTTAACGAAAATTTACTTACAAGTGCCCATCAATTGGGCAAACCCGAAATTTTATACAAACAAGTTGAAGATGAAGAAATTCAAATTCAATTAGATCGTTTGCAACGCATCAAAACAGAAAATGAAAACTCGCAAAAACAAGCGGCATTAACATCAGAAAATAGCGAAACCAAACAACTACAGCCGGTTAAGGCCGATATAGTGTACGATGATTTTGATAAAATTGATTTACGTGTTGGTAAAGTTTTAGCAGCCGAACGAGTGCCTAAAGCGGATAAATTATTAAAGCTAACGGTTGATTTAGGATTTGAACAACGCACCATTTTAAGCGGCATTGCAGAGTACTATCAACCTGAAGAATTAGTAGGCAAATTGGTTACAGTAGTGGCTAATTTAGCACCACGTAAGATACGTGGTATCGAAAGTCAAGGGATGTTATTAATGGCCGGAAACGATTTTGGTAAGCTATACAATGTAGGTCCAGAGAAAGATATTGAACCCGGTAGCGCGGTTAAATAATAATCAACACTTAAAAAATTTAAACCTCATTGATGTTAAAGTCGATGAGGTTTTTTATTTTGGTGCCACCAAAAACCATTTACCATGAGCGAGGAAATACCCCGATTTACGACCATTAAGCAATGGGCCGAAGATGACAGACCGCGTGAGAAAGTTATGACTAAAGGCTTCAGTGCCTTATCAGACGCAGAGTTACTGGCCATTCTTATTTCAACCGGAACACGAGAAGAAAGTGCCGTTGATTTAGCCAAACGTATTTTAGCATTAACCAACAACAACTTGGTTGAGTTAGGCAAACTCAAATTTAAAGACCTGCAAAAAGTTAAAGGCATTGGTGAGGCAAAAGCAATAACCATTGCTACAGCTATGGAATTAGGCCGAAGAAGAAACCTAGCCGAAGCCAAATCAGACCATATTTTTATTAAATCGAGTGCACAAGCGTTCGCCTACTTTCACCCCATTTTAGCTGATAGCCCGATTGAAGAGTTTTGGGTAGCTTACCTCAATAGAAGCAATCGGTTAATAGAAGTAAAGCGCATAAGCGAAGGTGGTGTTTCGGGAACAGTAGCAGATCCCAAAGTTATTTTTAAATACGCAGTTGATTTACTGGCCTCAAATATTTTGCTTTGCCATAATCATCCTTCGGGAAGTTTAAACCCAAGCGATGAAGATAAACGCTTAACTAAAAGGCTAGTAGACTCAGGTAAGTTAATGGATGTACACGTAATGGATCACATTATTATTGCCGATAAAAATTATTACAGCTTTGCTGATAATTCATCTATTTAATAATAAGACAAAGCAGAATCAAGATTATATGCTGGTTTTCTGAATATTATGAAAAAATTATTACGCAATAACTCAACACCGTTGGTTTAATTTTGGACCATTGCTTATCAGCATCATAATCATTACCTCAATTGCATAATATTTCTATCTTTGCTACCGTCAATTATGGATAGAAGAGTTAGAGTTCGTTTCGCACCCAGCCCAACTGGTGCATTACATATTGGTGGTGTGCGCACTGCCTTGTATAATTATTTATTCGCCAAAAAACATGGTGGCGATTTTTTAATTCGTATTGAAGACACGGACCAAAATCGTTATGTGCCAGGTGCAGAAGAATATA
>JBILPP010000153.1:0-4824 GCA_044373765.1 Bacteroidia bacterium | reverse complement strand
AACAACCCCAATGTAAAAACAAAGGTTATAAGAAACTTTTTTATAATGTATCTATCTAGTGTTTTCATCTTTTTGATGCTTGGCTTGTCAGGCCTGCAATAATAGTGTGCAAATTTATTTTTTGTGGATTTTGTTCTTTTTCTAAGTTACAGTCTGGTTGTTATTTGTTTCAGGATTTGTGTTTTCCATGCTGCAAAATCTCCTTCAATAATGTGTTTGCGGGCTTCTTTCACCAACCACAAATAAAACATCAAGTTTTGTCTACTGGCAATTTGTGCTCCAAGATTTTCTCCTGTGCGAATTAAATGTCTTAAATAAGCTTTGCTGTATTCAGGTGTAAATGGCTCGTCTAATGGACTGTAATCAAATTGCCACTTTTGGTTTTTAATATTTATAACACCTTGACTAGTGAAAATAAATCCATGACGCGCATTACGAGTTGGCATTACACAATCAAACATATCAATTCCCAGAGCAATACATTCTAACATATTTTGTGGTGTGCCTACACCCATCAAATAACGAGGTTTATCTTTAGGTAAAATACCACAAACCAACTCTGTCATTTCATACATGTCTTCTGCTGGTTCACCAACGCTTAATCCTCCAATGGCATTGCCTTCACGATTTTGTTCAGCAATAAACTCTGCAGATTGTTTTCGTAAATCTTTGTAAACACTTCCTTGTACAATAGGGAATAAATTTTGTTCAACACCATACAATGGTTCTGTTTTGTCAAATTGTTCAATACATCGTTTTAACCAACGATGCGTCATGTGCATAGAACGTTTTGCATAGTCATACTCGCAAGGGTAAGGCGTGCACTCATCAAAGGCCATCACAATATCTGCCCCGATTTCCCTTTGTATATCCATCACATTTTCGGGCGTAAATTGATGTTTACTGCCATCTAAATGCGATTTAAATTCAACCCCTTGTTCACTAATTTTTCTGATATCATTTAAAGAGAAAACTTGAAAGCCCCCACTATCAGTAAGCATGGGTCTATCCCAATTCATAAATTTATGAATTCCTCCAGCTTTGTTTATTACTTCTAACCCTGGGCGCAAATACACATGGTATGTATTAGCCAATATAATTTGAGCATTTACATCAGTTTTTAACTGTTGTTGATTAACGTTTTTAACTGTGGCTTGCGTACCAACAGGCATAAAAATTGGCGTCTCTATCGGTCCACGACCTGTTTGCAACACACCTGCACGAGCATGGGTGTGTGTATCTGTTTTTAATAAATTAAAATTCATTATTTAGCGTGCGTAGGTAAATAGCTTATCCTTCAAAATGTAAAGAAAATTGAATTAATTGAGGTACCAACCTATCTATTGATTCGGTATAAATATAACCATCATGAAACAGGCTATTGCCAATGGTATTGTAAAACTTAATTTCTGGAGAAAACTTAAAGTATTCGAAATACATATCCAAACCAAAACCAACTTCGTAACCAAACGAAACAGGTTGAAGTGAAACAACGGGTTTACTTATACTTCTGTCTTGTTTTACTGTAGATGCTAAATCATAGCTAGCTCTGATGCCTCCAATTACATATACACGAACATTTTTTCTTCGGTCTGATTTGAATTTAATCAGCAAATCAGCATCACAATAAGCTGATTCTATCTCGGTTGTTTTTTTGCTGTTTTCAAACTCGTAATTGATGTTACGTTGTACAAACGAAATTACAGGAAACAATAAACGTAAATCCCAGTTTTGTCCCAAATGTAAATTAGTAATTGCTCCCAAACCTATACCTGGGAATGTAACCGAATTTATACTCTTAACCGTATCAAACGGTGCACGATCTGCGCGTCTGTCAATTCGCATGCGACCAGTGTTGGTTCCTATTGTGAAACCAAAGTGCAGTCGTTTATTGTCGTATTGCTCCATATTGGCTTGGGCAAACAAATTGAAACTACACAATAACAGCGTTAGTGTTATTATTATTTTATGGCTGTGTAGAGCGTGCAAATTCCGAATGTTAAAGGGTTTATTTCTATCTTCTTGTATCCTGCATTTTTTAAGTATGCGGCAAAATTTTCTCCTTCGGGGAAATGTTCTACAGATTCGGGTAAGTATGTATAGGCTGTTTTACTTTTGCTAATTAACCCACCCCAACCTGGCAAAATATATTTAAAGTAAAAGTTATATAGCTGTTTAAACGGAAATGATTTTGGTTTACTGAATTCTAAAACAGCCAATTTACCTCCATCACGAGTTACACGGTACATCTGGTTGATTCCTTGTTGTAAAAATTCGAAGTTACGCACGCCAAATGCAACGGTAATGGCATCGAATTTATTGTCTTCAAAAGGCAAATTTGCTGAGTCAGCTTGTTGAAGGGTGATTTTACCATTTAGCGCTTTATTGTTAATTTTATTACGCCCAACTTGCAACATTTGGTTGCTGATATCAATTCCGGTTACATGATCCGGATTAAGCTTTAATGCAGCAATAGCTAGGTCTGCAGTACCTGTAGCAACATCGAGAATTTGCTTAGGGTTAACCTCTTCCAGCGAGTTGATGGCTCTTTTTCGCCATATTTGGTCTATTCCCATTGACAAGAAACGATTTAAAAAATCGTATTTAGGTGCTATACTGTCAAACATCTGTTCAACTTGCTCACGCTTACTGCTTTGTGCGTCTTTGTATGGTTTAACTTCTATCAAAATCGTAAAAAATTATGTACAAAAATAAGGTATTCCATTTAGGTTGTTAGCTTTGTAAGATTATTACATGGAAATTAAACAAGTAAAGTTCGTAAAAAGTTCGGCAGATTTAGCTGGCTGCCCCGAGGGGCCATTCCCTGAATTTGTATTCACAGGAAGAAGTAATGTTGGTAAATCTTCTCTTATTAATATGATTGTGAATAGGAATGAAATGGCCCGCACATCTTCTAATCCCGGGAAAACCATTACCATAAATCATTATTTGATAGATGATAAATGGTATTTAGTTGATTTGCCTGGTTATGGTTATGCTCGCAGAAGTAAAACCTTGCGCTCTAAGTGGGAAGATTCTATGGAGGATTATATCAGAAATAGGGAGCAATTGCAGTTGGTTTTTATCTTAGTTGATAGCCGTATTGACCCACAAAATAAAGACTTAGATTTTATCAATAGTGTAGCAGATTGGGGTGTGCCTTTAGCCGTTATTTTTACCAAAACAGATAAAAATAAACAGTCAGATACCGTAAAAAATATCAACAAGTTTAAAACGGAGTTGTTAAATAGTTGGGAAGAATTGCCATTGATGTTTGAAACATCATCGCTTAAAAAGCGCGGTAGAGAGGAAATTTTAAATTTTATTAGTGACTGTACAAAAAACTATTACTCATTAAGGTAATCGTTAGTCAAAAAATAAATCACTTGCTATCCCGTCTGCTAAAATGCGGGCCTGTGGTGTAAGTTTAAAATTTTCCCCGTTGTCTAATATTTTTTGGTTGTTGATGTAAGGCTCGATTTTTTGTTTCAAAATTGTAGTGCATTGATTGCCAAATCTTATGTTTATTTCCGCCCAATTGCAGCCCCAAATGGTTCTCAGGCCTGTCATGATGTACTCGTTAATTCTATTTGCCAAAGTTAGTGTTTCAATTTCTAAAGGCAATTGTCCCAACACCAATTGTTTCATGTAAAGTTGGTTATTGGCAATGTTCCAACTTCTTTGTTTTCCGTTAAAGCTATGTGCTGATGGCCCAACACCTAAGTAGGGTTTGTTTTGCCAATAGCTTGTATTATGAACTGCGTATTCTTGATTGCGTGCAAAGTTACTTATCTCGTATTGCTCAAATCCGTATTTACCAAGTTGATTAACGAGTATTTCAAATTGCTCGGCTGCTTTTTCTTCGTCAAGTGCGGGAAATTTCCCTTTGTTTATTTGGCTTTGCAACGCAGTTTTAGGCTCAACGGTTAAACAATATGCTGATACATGATTCAATCCAAGTTCGTTTACTTTCGCTAAGTTTTTTATCCAGTTTTGATTCAATAGGGTAGGGCCGCCATAAATTAAATCAATACTGATTTTATCAAAGCCAAAATCTTGAATTAGTTTAATACTGTATTCTGCTTCATGTGCCTTATGCGCCCTATTCATCCAAATTAAATCGTCATCAAAAAAACTTTGAACGCCCATACTAAATCTATTTATAGGCGTTTTTCTTATGGCCTGTAATTTTTCTGGTGTAATGTCGTCTGGGTTTGCCTCTATCGTTATTTCTGCGTTTTTTTCTATTTCAAAGTTTTTATAAACGCTTTCAAGCAATTCGTTTAATAATGATTCACTTAAAATACTTGGTGTACCGCCACCTATGTAAATACTATTAAGTGGTTCGTTAGGTAACTCGTGTTTACGTAGTTTTATTTCCAATGAAATGGCTTTAACCATATCGGCTGCATAATGAATTTGCGTACTAAAATGAAAGTTGCAGTAGTTACAAGCTTGTTTGCAAAATGGGATATGAATATACAGTGATGCCAATGTTTTATGTAATTACAGAGATAAATCGTTTAATTTGAATCGTGCCCCAAAGGTATTTCAAAATAATTGTATTGTTGGTTGTGCTGCAAATAAAAACAGCATACCCACAGGCTATGTATCAAATTAAGTGGATCTGCGATAGCAATTCTACTAATGCTGTAAAGCAATTATTAGTAGATGATCAATCCTTAATCGATTCAATTAAATGCATACAAAAAATTAGTCAAGTTATAAATCAGCTTGCCGAGCAATCTTATTTAACTGCGGGTGTATCAAATATTCGTTTCAACGATTCATTTTGTGTGGTTAAAATTAACTTAGGTAACAGTT
>JBILPP010000152.1:0-4845 GCA_044373765.1 Bacteroidia bacterium | reverse complement strand
ATAGGTTTTGGTTTGATTGTTTTATAGAACAACAACCCACAACTAATTAATCTATCAACCCATAACAAAAAATTACAACAATGAGTGGAGATATGAACGTAACACTTAAAGTGTGGAGACAAAAAAACAATAATGATCGTGGTCGTTTTGAAACCTATCCGGTTCAAGGCGTATCACCAGATATGAGTTTCTTGGAAATGTTCGATGTATTAAACGAACGTTTAATTACTGAGGGGAAAGAACCAGTAGCATTTGATCACGATTGCCGCGAAGGTATTTGTGGTATGTGCAGTATGTTTATCAATGGTCGTCCGCATGGCCCTTTGCAAGGTGTTACTACCTGCCAATTGCACATGCGTTCGTTTAAAAACAATGATACCATAGTGGTTGAACCATGGCGTGCAAAAGCATTTCCTGTAGTTAAAGATTTAGCAGTAAACAGAAGCGCCTTTGATCGTGTAATGTCGTCTGGTGGATTTATTTCTATTAATACGGGTAATGCCCAAGATGCAAACTCAACACCAATTGGTAAAGATGATGCGGATATGGCTTTTGCAGCAGCAACTTGTATTGGTTGCGGTGCATGTGTTGCAGCTTGTAAAAATGCTTCAGCCATGTTATTTGTATCTGCTAAAGTATCGCAGTTCGCATTATTACCTCAAGGTCAGCCAGAACGTAAACAACGTGTATTAAACATGGTAGCGCAAATGGATGCTGAAGGTTTTGGTTCTTGCACCAATACCGGAGCTTGTGAGGCTGAGTGTCCTAAAGGGATCTCAATCAGCAATATTGCTCGTATGAACCGCGATTTTATTGGCACCCAATTATCTATACAAAAAGTATAATTAAGGCTGCTTAAAATAGTTTAATCAAAATCCCGTTAACTTTTTGTTGGCGGGATTTTTTTGTGCAACCTTATTCCATTTTTTTTTATCTTTACCACACGCAATCGCATGAACTATATCTTACCCGTACGCAAATGTTTTCTTGTTTTAATATTGACGCTTGCGTCAATGACAAGTTTTGCAACTCACTATCGTGCGGGAGAAATATTGTATGAACACATTACAGACAGGAGATATAGAATTACGGCAATTTCTTATACCGACCCTGCTTCTTTAGCCGACCCATCAACCATTGAAATTGAAATAAAATTTGGTGACGGTTCCTCTGAAAAAATTGGTAGAACATCAAGAACAGTTTTATCAAACCGTGTGGTGCAAAATGTATATGTTGTTACACACGAGTTTAGGGTTGATGGTACATACACCATAAGTTACTATGACCAAAACAGGGTTAATGGTATCATTAATATAAACCTTGGCAATACCGAGTACGTTCCGTTTTATGTAGAAACGCAACTTAAGGTTAACCAAAGCATGGGGCCCAATAGATCGCCAATTTTAACAAAACCACCAATTGATAATGGTTGTGTTGAGAAACCTTATTTTCATAATCCTGCTGCGTATGATCCTGATGGGGATAGTTTAACGTTTCAACTTACATCACCCAAACAAAATACTGGTGAGGTTGTGCCAAATTATAGCGACCCTGAAGCCATTAATAATTTATTTGAAATAGGATTAAATAATGGGCAATTAAAATGGAACGCTCCTCCTAGGATAGGTATTTATAATATTGCCATCTTAATTAAAGAATTTCGTAAGGGTATTTTAGTGGGTTATGTGGTGCGCGATATGCAAATTTTTATTGATAGGTGTACCAATATGCCTCCCGTTGTGCAAGACATAGCAAGTGGTTGTGTGGTTGTTGGTGATTCTATTTCGCGTATTGTTTCTGCAAATGAATCTGATGGAGGACAGCGTGTTTCGCTACATGGATTTGGTGGTCCGTTTTCTGTTGATAATAAAGCAATATTCTCTCCTAATCCGGCAATAGGTTTAGGTTCTGTATCAACCCAATTTAAATGGAAACCATCTTGTAATCAAATTCGTTATCGCCCTTGGCAAGTAATATTTGAGGCAAGAGATGATCAAGTTACATCGCCTGCTGTAAACCAAAATTCGTTTTTTGTACAGGTTATTGGTCCTGCTGTGATAAACGTTAAGACCAAGCAAATTAACAATGGTTTTCAACTTACATGGAACAGAGATACTTGCGGTTTGGTAGGAGAGTACCGCATTTACAGAAGAATTGATAGCAGCAATTGGAATCCGGGTGCTTGCGAAACAGGTGTACCAGCATACACTGGTTTTAAATTGCTTACAGCCATTAAAACATTAAACAACCCTAACCCAACAGCTTATTATGATGATAACAGCGGTAAAGGGTTATCTCCACTGGTTAGGTATTGTTACCGTATAGTAGTGGTTTACCCGCCACGCAGTGCCACAGGGCAAATTATTTTCTCTGATATTTCTGAAAGTATTGCCTCTATAGAAGTGTGCGATAATATTATTTTATCAAGCCCTGTAATTACAAAAGTTAGTGTAAGCAATACATCAACCACACAGGGTAAAATAGAAATGGCATATGTTACACCAAAAGTGATAGATACATTGGTATATGTGCAACCATACCGCATTGTGTTAAGGCGAAAAGCCACAACAGAAAATACTTACACCACATTGGTAGCATACAACTACAACGCTTATAGTGAAATGCTTGATGGCACATTTATCGATTCACTTTTAAATACCACCCAGAATCAATACCAATATACGGTTGATTTTTGGGCAACAGTAAATGATACTTTTCGATTTGTATCTGGAAGTAGGATTGCAACATCAATTAGAAATACCATATACAGTACAGACAGGACTAATATAATATTTTGGAATGTTGATGTGCCATGGGTTAACGATAGTTTTATCGTTTACCGTAAAAATGCCTTGAACGTATTTGATAGCATTGGAACTGCTACTCAAAATCAATTTAACGATACTGGATTAACCAATAATGTAGCATACTGTTATTTGGTAAAATCTATTGGCGATTACAGTATTTTTAATAATAAATTTACCACTATAAACTATTCGCAAGAAATATGCGGAACCCCAATTGATACTGTAAAACCTTGTGCACCGCAGTTGTTGGTTACACCACCATGTAACGTATTGGGCGAGTACCGTAATTATTTAACTTGGATCCCCAATCAACCTTGTGCCCCTGATGTGGTTAAATACCGCGTGTACCACAAACAATTACTTACTGATAGTTATATGTTGTTGGCAGAGTTAAGCAACAATCAATTTAATTATATTGATGATAGGGTTGAACTGAAACTTTCAATTTCTGGATGTTACTATGTGTCAGGCATTGATTCTGCTGGTAACGAAAGCGATGCCACTAATTTGGTTTGCATAGAAAATTGTCCTACGTACGATATACCAAACGTATTTACACCTAATGCAGATAACTTTAATGATACGCTTTATCCTTTCCCTTATAGGTTTGTTACAGGTATTGATATGGTAATATATAATAGGTGGGGAACTCAGGTTTATACCACTAAAAATATAGATATATTATGGAATGGTAAAGACCAACAAACAGGAATAGATTGTCCGGATGGGATTTACTACTACATTTGTGAAGTATACGAAACGTACCTAGATGGCATTAGAAATCGCAACATTAGAGGTACAGTTCAAATAATAAGATAAAAACGTGTTTACAGGAATTATAGAACAACTTGGTAACGTTACCAACATACAAGTAGAGGGTACCAATAAACATTTTACGATTACTGCTCCTTTTACAAACGAATTGAAAATAGACCAAAGTGTTGCGCACAATGGCGTTTGCTTAACTGTGGTTGATATCCAAAATAACCAATACACAGTTACAGCCATTGACGAAACTTTACAAAAAACCAATTTAAATAATTTGGTGGTAGGTGATGTGGTAAATTTAGAACGTTGTATGCCTGCTAATGGTAGGTTTGACGGGCATATTGTACAAGGTCATGTAGATGGAACAGCCACCTGTTTATCTGTTAAAGATGAAGATGGAAGTTGGTTGTTTAGTTTCAAGTTGGCTCAACCTGAAAATGCCAAATACATTGTAAACAAAGGTTCTATTTGTATTAACGGAATTAGTTTAACCGTTGTAAATTGTATAGGTGATAATTTTTCTGTGGCTATTATTCCTTACACCTATGAGCACACAAACCTGCACAGTGTAAAACTTGGAACAACTGTAAATATTGAATACGATATAGTAGGCAAGTATATTGCTAAGATGTTAGGCAATAGAGGATAGTAAGTATTTTAAGTTATTTATTGCGGGGTTTGATTTCCACATCAAATTCCTAACTCTTCCAAGGCCAACCAAGCCATTAATCCTGAACCAATTTCCAATGCTGCTTCATCAATATTAAATGTGGGCGTATGCACACTAGAGGTTATTCCTTTTGCTTCGTTGCGCACCCCTAATCGATAAAATGTAGCAGGCACTTCTTGGCTGTAAAATGCAAAGTCTTCTGCGGCCATCCAAATATCTAAATCAACTACTTGGTCTTCTCCTAAATAAGCAATGGCTGCTTGTTTGGCACGGCCAGTTACTTCGGGGTTGTTTTTTAAAAACGGATAGCCATGGTGTATATCAAAATCACAACTTCCACCCATGCTTTCTGCAATACCCTCCGCCAATTTTTTCATTTTTTGATGCGCTTCTGCACGCCATTTTTCGTTCATGGTGCGGAAAGTTCCTTCCATTTTCACCTCATTAGGAATTACGTTGGTTGCGCCATTAGCAATTACTTTTCCAAAAGATAATACACAAGGTATTGCGGGGTTTGCCATGCGGCTAACCAATTGTTGCAAAGAAGTAATGATATGTGCAGAAATTAAAACAGGATCGATATTTAAATGAGGCATGGCT
>JBILPP010000151.1:0-4855 GCA_044373765.1 Bacteroidia bacterium | reverse complement strand
GTTAATATCAAATGCGATGATTTGCTTTTTAGCATCTACCATTTTTTTAATTAAGTAAACCACTTGTTCAAACTCAAAACCACCCGGAACTGGAGTGCCTGTATTCGGACAAAGTTTTGGATCTAAACCATCAATATCAATACTTAAATATACTTTTTTAGGCAATGAGCCTATAATGTCATCACATATTTTGGTCCATGATTTGCCCTCATATTGTTGTGTTTTGATATCACTGTCAAAAAACGTTTCTACTCTTTTTGAAGAATCAATAATGTCTTTTTCATCTTGGCAATAATCTCTTATACCCACTTGCACCAACTTGCTTACTTGCTCAATTTTTAAGGCATTAAACATGATAGAAGCATGCGAGAATTCAAAACCTTCATAAGCATCGCGTAAATCAGCATGTGCATCAATTTGTAAAATACCATAGCTTTCGTGTTTCTCTGCTAAAGCTTGCATTAATCCAAGCGGTGTGCTGTGGTCGCCACCTAAAAGCGCAACAATTTTGCCTTTATCCATTTGTTTTAAGGCTTCTTTTTTAACCCATTTATTTAGGTCTTTACATGCCTCGTCCACCTCGTTTTTAATGGATTTCATGGTTGCATTTTTCTCTGCAGATTTACCTTCAGCATACATGTCAATATACTTCTCGGCTTTTTTACGCAACTTATTGCTGGTTGATTTTATCTTTTTGCTTACCGGTTGCATAGCAATGCCGAGCTTCCAAGCATCTTCCACAAATGGGTCGTATAAATCTACTTGGTATGATGCTTCATAAACAGCAGCCGGACCATCAGCAGTACCTGCACTATATGACACCGTAACTTCCCATGGCACAGGAATGATTACCAATGATGCATCAGCTGGTTCAAATGGTAAACCAAAAATATTGTTATCGGCACTCCCAATATCGTTGGGGTTAAATTGTGCTATTTTGTTTTCTTTACTCATAACTAAAGGCGAAAATATGGCTTAAAAACATTATTCTATGTTAAGTTTTTAGGAAATATAACAAGACAGAACTAGTCATTCTTTTTATGTTGTTTAAACTCTAGTTTGTAAATAACCCAACCCATACCACCGATGAGTAGTAAAAGTACTATGGCAAACATGATATTGTGCATTAACATATTACGAAGAAAGTTAAATTATATGTTTAAGAAAAGGTTATGAATTCGTAATGAGATAATAAAGGTTCGGCATTAAATCCGAACCTTTATTCCTCCATTATTTCTTATGCTCAATCCACAATCGTGCATTTACAAATGCTTCAATCCATGGAGAAACTTCATCGTTACGTTCTGGGTAATGTGCCCAATTCCAAGGAAAAGTACTGCGCTCAATGTGTGGCATCATCACCAAATGTCTACCTGTTTTATCACACATCATAGCCGTGTTAAAGTCAGAGCCATTAGGGTTTGCAGGGTAACTTCCGTAGCCGTATTTAGCAACAATATTGTATTGTTCTTCGGCATAAGGTAAGTTAAATTTACCTTCACCATGAGATACCCAAACACCTAATGTTGTACCTTCTAAGGTTGAAAGCATCACTGAGTTATTTTTCTGAACTTTTACTGAGGTAAAAATACTCTCGTGTTTTTGCGAAACATTGTGGTGCATTTTACCGTGCACTTCATGTTCAGGGTTAATCAACTCCAATTCCATTAACAATTGGCAGCCGTTGCAAATACCTACTGATAAGGTATCGTCACGTTTAAAGAAACTCTTCAAAGCAGCATTTGCTTTTTCGTTATACAAAAATGCACCTGCCCAGCCTTTAGCCGAACCCAATACATCCGAGTTGGAGAATCCCCCTACAGCACCTATAAACTGAATGTCTTCTAGGGTTTCTCTTCCCGAAATCAAATCAGTCATGTGTACATCCTTTACATCAAAACCTGCTAGGAACATGGCGTTAGCCATCTCGCGTTCAGAGTTGCTTCCTTTTTCACGAATAATAGCAGCTTTAGGACGAGGTTTGGTTGCATCAACACTTGGTTTTTTACCGGTAAAATGTGCTGGTAAGGTAAACTGTAATGGTTGATTTTTATAGTTATTAAAACGAGCTTGTGCTTGTCCGTTTTTAGTTTGTTTAGCGTCTAATAAGAACGATGTTTTGTACCAAGTATCGCGAGTTGCAGTAACATCAAAACTAAATACATCGGCATTGTTTTTAATGGTTACGGTGTTGCCTTCAACAACACTTCCTATGTTAAATACGTCAATTCCATTTTTTGTAAACTCAGCCTCAACACCGGCATCTGCTTGGAATACCACAGCAATGTTTTCGTTAAATAATGCTTTAACAGTATCGTTTTCTTTTAAAGCCGATAGGTCAAAGTTTGCACCAAGGTTTACATCAGCAAAACACATTTCTAATAAGGTGGTAATTAAACCTCCACTACCCACATCATGTCCGGCTTTAATTTTGCCGGCTTTAATTAACGCTTGTAAGGTATTAAATGCGTTTTTAAAGTATTTGGAATTGGTTATGGTTGGAACTTCTGTACCTACTTTATTTAAAATTTGTGCAAATGATGAACCACCTAATTTAAAGGTATCTTGAGATAAGTTGATGTAGTATATATTACCGCTCCCGACTCCTTCGGAACGTTTTAAAACTGGCTCAACCACTTGTGTGATGTTGTTGCAATTTCCTCCTGCAGATATGATAACTGTACCAGGAGCAATTACTTCATCGTTCGGGTATTTTTGTTTCATCGATAAGGAATCTTTTCCGGTTGGAATATTGATGCCTAATTCGATGGCAAAATCAGAACAACTTTTAACTGCTTCATATAAACGTGCGTCTTCGCCTTCGTTTTTGCATGGCCACATCCAATTTGCCGATAATGAAACCGAGCGTAAACCATCTTTTAATGGAGCCCAAACTATGTTTGATAACGATTCTGCAATGGCAGTGCGTGATGCGGCAACAGGATCAATTAAAGCTGAAACAGGCGAATGACCGATGGTGGTTGCAATGCCTTCTTTACCTTTAAAATCTAAGGCCATTACACCCACATTGTTTAATGGCAATTGCAATGGACCAACACATTGTTGTTTAGCTACACGTCCACCCACGCAACGATCCACTTTATTGGTTAACCAATCTTTACAAGCCACAGCTTCTAACTGCAATACCTGGTTTAAGTAGGTTGGTATATGTTGGGAAGAGTAGGTTAAATCAGCATAATTGGTGTTCACGGTTTTATCCGTCATGATGGTTTTAGGCGAGCTACCAAAAAAATCTTCCAAGGCATAATCCATAGGTTTTTCGCCTGTGGTTTTTGATTGGAAAGTAAAACGATGGTCGTTGGTTACATCACCCACTGCATACATTGGCGAACGCTCACGATCGGCAATACGCTGTAATGTTTCTATATCTTTTTCACCAATTACCAAGCCCATTCTTTCTTGCGATTCGTTGCCAATAATTTCTTTGGCTGATAAGGTTGGATCGCCCACAGGCAATTTATCCAAATCAATTAAACCGCCAGTAGCTTCTACTAATTCCGATAAACAGTTTAAGTGTCCACCTGCACCGTGATCGTGAATAGATACAATGGGGTTATGATCACTTTCAACTAAACCTCTAATGGCATTGGCTGCACGTTTTTGCATTTCGGGGTTTGAACGTTGAATGGCATTTAACTCTATGCCAGAACCCAACGCTCCAGTATCAGCTGATGAAACCGCAGCTCCACCCATACCAATGCGGTAGTTTTCGCCACCTAAAATTACAATTTTATCACCAGCTTTAGGAGTTTGTTTAATGGCTTGATTTAATTTGCCATAACCAATACCACCGGCTTGCATAATTACTTTATCGTAACCAATTTTACGGTTGTTTTCTTGATGCTCGAAAGTAAGTACCGAACCCGTAATTAATGGTTGACCAAACTTGTTCCCGAAATCTGAAGCACCGTTTGATGCTTTAATTAAAATATCCATTGGTGTTTGATACAACCAAGGCCTTTCGGCCATGCCAGTTTCCCACTCTCTTCCATTTTCTAAACGAGAGTATGAAGTCATGTAAACTGCCGTTCCTGCCAATGGCAACGAACCTTGTCCACCAGCCAAACGATCGCGAATCTCGCCTCCCGAACCGGTTGCTGCTCCGTTAAAAGGTTCAACGGTGGTCGGGAAATTATGTGTTTCGGCTTTTAAGGAGAGTACCGAATCAAATTCTTTTTCTTGGTAAAAATCAGGTTTATCAGCGCTTTTTGGGGCAAACTGCATAACCTTCGGACCTTTTAAAAAGGCAACGTTATCTTTGTATGCAGAAACAATTTCGTTAGGATTTGTTTCTGATGTTTTTTTAATGAGTTTGAATAATGAAGTTGGTTTCTCTAGGCCATCAACCACAAATGTTCCATTAAAAATTTTATGGCGGCAATGTTCCGAGTTGGCTTGCGAGAAAGCAAATATTTCTGAGTCGGTAAGTTTACGGCCAATTTTAACGGCTAGGTTATTTAAATAATTTACCTCTTCGCTACTTAAAGCCAAACCTTCCGATTTGTTGTAAGCATCTATATCAGTAATATCTAAAATTGGTTCGGGTTTGATGTTTATGCTATAGATATTTTGATTTAGTTCGGTGTATTTTTGAGACAACATGGGATCAAAGTCCGTAAAATCTACTGTTACTTTCTCAAATTCCTCAATCCTATTAATGCCGTTAATGCCCATGTTTTGAGTAATTTCAACGGCATTGGTACTCCAGGGTGTAACCATTGCGGCACGCGGACCAACAAAAAAATCGGTTAATACCGATTCGTTCAATTTGTGGGCACCGCCAAAAAGCCAATTTAGTTTCTGAATATCCTCGATTAAAATTTCACCTTGAGCC
>JBILPP010000150.1:0-4860 GCA_044373765.1 Bacteroidia bacterium | reverse complement strand
TTTGTGTATGTGTGGCCATCGACTTCGGCAGATAGGTTGATAAGTTGATTACTTGATTGGTTTGGAGCATTGATGTAAAACACGAACTCTTTTTCTTGTCCTTTTTTATCTAACTGAAAATTGTAAGACACTGGAGAGATATTGAATGAGGTTAATTTAGCTAAAGCAAATTGATGGTTAGTTTTATCTTCTTCAATAATGGCTTTTGTATTTAGTTGGTCGGGTGAGGTAAATTTTAAAACACCATTTACGTTGTCTTTTCCTGCTTTAACAATAACTTTTAAGATTTTCTGTTTACCAATTCCATCAAACACCAAAACATCTTCACTTACATTAATCATAACAGGAGGTGTAATTACCACCGGGCGATACAATTCTCCTTTTTCCGGGTCGGTCCATTTGTATTGGGTATTAAATCCAAATTGGGCACTGGTGTTTTTGAATTTTACTATTGCTGTAGCTAAATGATAGGGAGATGTTTCGGCTTCCGTGCGGTTAAATATCCACTCTATATCAAATAAATTATTTTTGATGCACTTTTTTAAATGAAAAGGTTGTGATATATCGGTATTCTTTCCAACTTTCCCCCTTTGATTTATAAGTTCATATGTATTGTTTTTCCCATCCCATTTCAAATCAACTTGATAAACACCATAGTCTTCTCTTAATAAACTAAACTCACTATACGAATCACCTATTACGCTAGAATTACTTCTATTAACGAGTTGTAGGGTTAGTTGAACAGAATCGCCAATGCTGGTATGGTAATTTTTAGCAATAGATTCTATACTAATACCATTTAGTTTTAATAAAATATCATTTGCTAACGACATTTTGTGAAGCAGTTGTAGTGGCAATTTATTTTGTAAAATCAGGTGCAATTTTTCAAATTCAGTTGAAGCTTTATCAGGACGCTCCACTTTATAATCTTTTATAATCTTTTCAATCATTGCTCCAATCTTCTCGCCACCTTTTACCCGCTTCCAACTAAAATCAATCCCTTCAAAAATGTCTTTCAGGCCTGCAGTGTCGCCTTTAATGGGTTTAAAGTATTCAAAGTATTCGCCACGTTGTTTGGCACTGCCAAAGCCTTGACTCTTATGCATGCTGCGGCTTTCTGCTGCAATTTCTCCATAACTTTTCCCTAACAACGGATTGTATCCACCAACATCTAACTTAATGTAAGGACTCATATCTGCATTCGGGTTTTGAAAGCGTGAACTTACATTCCAAAACAACCTCCGAGGTTTCCAAACTTCAACAAACAATAATTGCTCTGGGAATCGGGTAGGGTCGCTTGCGGCATCAAAAGCTTCTTCGGCTAAAATAGCCGATGAGGTGTGATGTCCATGTCCACCGCTGCCATCAGTTGCAAAACGGGTAATAATAATATCAGGCCTAAAGTTGCGTATCACCCAAACCATGTCACTTAAAACAGAATCCTTGTTCCATTTTTGTAAGGTTTCTTCAGGCGATTTACTGAAACCAAAATCATAGGCGCGGGTAAAAAATTGTTCACCACCATCAATTCTGCGGGCTGCTAGTAATTCTTGTGTGCGTATTACACCTAACTCAATACCTTGCTCGGGGCCAATTAAGTTTTGTCCGCCATCCCCTCTGGTTAGGCTTAAATAACCAGTGCGCAAACATTTTTCGTTTGCTAAATGGGCAATTAATCTTGTGTTTTCATCATCAGGATGAGCAGCAATATATAATACCGCACCCACGGTATTTAATTTTTTAAGCTGCAATAAAATTTCGCTAGAGGTGTAGGAGCGAGGTGCTTGCGCAAGAATATTTGCGGTTAATAAAAAGGATAAAATAACTAGGACTGCAGTTCTTCTGTTCATGCTTAATCTAAATCTGGTTTAATTTAAAGGGCCGAGGTGCAAAATAGTTAAGATTACCGCATAAAAAAAGACAGTTATTTTTCCTGAACATCAAGTCTGAAAAATAATCGTAATTAACTAAAAAGTGATGTTTAGTTAGGTTTACTAACCACTGCAATTGATTTTTGCAATACCAATGAATTGGGAATGGTAATAATCTCGCCACCATTCGTTTTTAGGTGAATAAAAAAATAGGACAACTCCGTTATTTCCCCCTCAAATGGGTAGTCCTTATCTAGTATCTTTATGGTATCTCCTAACTTTAATGGATGATTGAAAAATAATATGATGCTAGATGTAATATTAGAAAGTAAAGACCACTGCGCAAAAAAGGCAATACCTAATGCAGTAAAAATGGTACTTGCAAACACTGCTATTTCGTTTTGCTCTAGTCCCCAAACTCCTGCAAGTATTGTTAATGCCGCTAGTGTGGTGAAAAAATGCACCGCTTTAATTATTATCTTTCTTCTGGTGCGTTGAAGTTGGGCATTTTTTAGTGCAGTATTTATTATTGTTTTGGTAATAAAAAAGGCTGCAATGTAAATTACAATGAGTGCAACACTTTCTAAAATTCTTATTTTATCAATGTTCATGAGCAGGATTTATTTTGATTATATACAAGAATACAAATTTGGTTTGGGTTTGTTTAAAAGTATTACATTCGGCAAAACATTAAAATTTGATTTCATACACAATATATAAAAACGAACACTCAGATGAATGGGTGACTTTTGTGCATGGAGCAGGAGGAAGCTCTAATATTTGGTTTAAGCAAATCAGAGATTTTAAAAAGCACTTTAATGTGTTGCTTTTAGATTTAAGGGGGCATGGGAATTCAAAAGATAAGTTACTGCCTGGTTTTAAGAAACAGCATTATGCTTTTAAAACTATAGCAGAAGATATTATGGAGGTTATTGATCACCTTAAAATAGAAACCTCCCATTTCATTGGTATTTCTTTAGGCACTATTGTAATAAGGCAATTGGCCGAAATGCATCCTTATCGCGTAAAAAGCATGATTTTGAGCGGTGCCATTTTAAAAATGAATTTCCGTTCGCAAATACTGATGCGTTTAGGCAATACCTTTAAATATGTTTTACCTTATTTGGTTTTATACAAGTTTTTCGCTTTTGTAATAATGCCCAAAAAGAACCACAAACAATCGAGGATACTTTTTATAAACGAGGCAAAAAAGTTATACCAAAAAGAATTTATTAAGTGGTTTAAATTAACAGCCGAAATTAATCCGGTTTTGCGTTGGTTTCGCCAAACGGAATTAGATATTCCTACATTATACGTAATGGGTGAGGAAGATTATATGTTTTTACCATCCGTAAAACAAGTGGTGGCTAATCACACCAAAACTTCTGAATTGTTTATCATACAAAACTGCGGCCATGTGGTTAATGTAGAACAAGCTGTAATTTTTAACCAAAAAGTGATTGGCTATTTAAGAGGGGAAAACAAATAGATTTTATAGTCCTTCTAATTGTTTAGCTAATTTATAACTTCTTTTCTTTCCATCAATTTCTACCTCAATACAGGGTTGCGTTTGCGTGATTTCTTTGTATTTAAATTCACCTTTTTTGTTATACACAAAGGTTGTAACATTACATTGTGTTCCATTAGCGCTGCAATAAGTTTCTTGGTCAATTTTATTGCCTGGTTGATGGTAAGATACACTGTAAAACCGCTTGTCGTTTAACTGAGTCATAAAACTTGTTTTTTGCTTAAACGCATCATACCTTTCGGTGTACAAATAATCCGGACAATAATCTGTAAACCTCCTGTATTCTCTGATATCACCATCATCAAAACGAGCTATGTACTCGGCATATAAGTCAGTAAAATGGCTGTAGAAATATTCGTTTTTAATGGAAAAGCTATCGGTTGGAAGGTCAGTTATATGGTGGCAAGTAGTATCTGTGGTTATTTGTGGTAAATTTTTAGATAAATAAAAGTACCTATATCCATCTGTTTTGATGTAGTATTTTGTTCGTTCAATAGAAATGATGGTGTCTTTACTTCGTTTAATTTTTAAATCAATCATTTGGGTAATTTGGCCATTGGTAGGCATGGATTGTTTTTCCTCATTTGGAATGTATTTATCAAAGTCGTTATAATAAGTATAGATGCTATCTCCTAATAAAATCCCACGCGGATTATAAGTAACATTTACTTTGTAAAGCCCTGCAAATAGTGGAACGCCAAAACTGTGGTGCGAATTGTTTTGGGTGTGATAATTATAATAGTTATCAAAATCATTGAGGTAAATAGGAATAACAATTTGCTCTTGCGGTTTTAAATACCTGATTTTAACGGTACCCGTATCATACACCATCATGTTCAGCATTTTGTTTTCTGTATACCTTAATATTAGGGAGTTATTTGCTTTGTCGTAAGCATTTAAATAAAACAATTTTTGTCCAATGTTTTGTGTGTGTGGCAGTAGCACTGGGTATGTATTTTCGTTGCTTGTATTGGTTATGGTGATGTTGAAGGTTATTTTTTCTCCTTCGTAATAACTATCCTTATCCGTACTTAAAACAAAGCTTACGGGGTGGTACTTTAAATTGGCCCAAGCATGGTTATTAATCATCAAAACCATGATGACCAATAGATATATTTTAATTGTTTTCATTATTGAATAGCTGAATGATGTATTATACAACCTCCCCATTCTACTAGGGTTAATCCTTTTCTGGTATAAATCTAATTTAAATTGCAAAATAATTATTACTCTGTTTACTTCTTTATATATTTTACTTGCCTCTAATGATTTGATGAATAAGCAAAAAGTGAAAATTGGAGGAAATATCGGGATAGAGAATTCGTCAAATTGTCTAATCTAAAACAAAATACTTCCCCCCCCAAAAAAAAGTATTCAATACCGTAAGTTTACTTTACCTAATGTAATGGCGCTAAACGAAGTTATTATTGCACACTTCTAAATACAATCAACAACTAAATG
>JBILPP010000009.1:0-16326 GCA_044373765.1 Bacteroidia bacterium | reverse complement strand
GAGGTTCAAACATTAGAAGAACCACCTCCGGTAGATAAAAACACGCCTCCTCCACCGCCCGCAGAACCGCCACCACCTTTAAAATCAACGGTTAAATTTACACCGCCTGAAATTAAACCTGATGAACAAGTTCCGGATGAGCCACCTCCTGCGCAGGATGAAATGAAAGACAAAGATGCGGGAACAGAAACTGTTGAAGGTGATCCAAATGGTATAGATGCTAGTTTAGCTGATGGAGATGGCTTAACAGGAGACGCAGAGCCCGAATTTGTAACATTTGCTGAGCAAGGAGCAGAATTCGCAAATGGTGAATTATTCGAATGGCTAGGTAAAAACATTCAATATCCGGACATGGCCAAGCAAAATGGCATAGAAGGTAAAGTTATTATCCAATTCGTTGTAGAACGCGATGGTAAAATAACCAATGTTGAGGTTGTAAAAAAAGCTGGCTGGGGTTTTGATGAAGCAGCCGTTGAGGTAGTAAAAAAAATGCCACCTTGGAAGCCTGCCAAACAAAATGGTAAACCAGTTAGATTACAAATGAATTTACCAGTTAGATTTACCTTATCAAATTAAAATAATTGAAGCGTGAATCTCAATAAAACAAGAGCTGATCGCGATTATAAAATAGCCAGGTTACTAAGATCATTCGGAGTAATTATGGCTATTTTTTATTTCGTAATGGGCCTAACTTTTGTAATTTTGCCATTATTTGACAGCATCCCTCCGTTAAATAGATATGGTATTAGCATACTGTTGATGGTTTATGGCTGTTATCGTTTATACAGGTTTTTTAAACCATCAAAAAATATTAACCATGAAGAGCAGGATGATGAGTAAATACGTATTAGGTTTTGCGTTATCGTTAGTTATCGCCTCATGCAATAACACCAAACCTCAAAAACAAAACGATACAAGCATTAGTGGCCACATCACAGTGAGTGTTGACGAAAGTTTAAA
Source organism: Bacteroidia bacterium (assembly GCA_044373765.1). Taxonomy (GTDB): domain Bacteria; phylum Bacteroidota; class Bacteroidia; order UKL13-3; family UKL13-3; genus UBA6183. The sequence continues at coordinate 15,366 of JBILPP010000009.1, read as the reverse complement.
GCCTATTATAGAGGCACAAAAGGAAGTTTTTGAAGCACTTTATCCTGATGCAAAATTAACCATGGTTTATACCAATGAATACGATGCCATCAATATGTTATCGATAGATAGCGCTCGAATAGCGATTGTAACTCGTGAAATGCTACCAGAAGAAAAAACGAACTTCGATAAAAGAAAAATTGTTCCTAGAAATTTACTGATTGGTTATGATGCCATTGGAATTATTGTAAACAAAAATCGAAAGGACACTGTTTTTACCATAGCTCAAATAGCAAATATCCTGTCAGGTAATTTCAAAACATGGAAGGATATCAACCCTAAAAACAAACCGGTTGCTTTACGTGTAGTATTTGATCATGCAAAAAGTGGAGCAGTGAGACATTTAAAAGATTCACTATTAAATGGTGCCCCATTAGCCAAACACTGTTATGCAGTAAATAGTAACCCCGATGTAATTGCTCAGGTTGAAGATGATGTGAACACAATTGGCATCATCGGAACAGCATGGATAAGTGATAGAGACGATACCACATCTATAAATTTCTTAAATAAAATTGTCGTTGCAAACCTAGTTCCTAAAACACCCGAAACAGCCGAAGCATCAACAATGAAGCCATTTCAAGCTTATGTAGCATTAAAACAATATCCTTTGTACAGGAAAATTAACATTATAAACCCCGAAGGACGTTATGGATTAGGCACGGGGTTTGCAAGTTTCATAAATAGTGATAAAGGACAACGTATCATTTTAAAAAGTGGACTGGTGCCTGCAAATGTTCCGGTTAGAATTATTAAACTAAATTAACGACTAAATAGATCATGAACAGATTAATGCTAAAAGCGATTGTAATAAGCAGTGTTATTATTTCAACATTGCAGGCACAAACATTACAAGAAGGATTGAGAGCCCTTGATTTTGACAAGTATGAAAATGCACGAGGTATTTTCACTCAATTGACCCTGAAAGAGCCTGCTAATGGAGAAAATTGGTACTACCTTGGTCAATCGTATTTAAATCTATTTAAAGAGGATTCTGCAGAATGGGCTTATAACGAAGGCGTTAAATTAGCGCCTAAAACCGCGTCTAATTATGTAGGTTTAGGCGAATTACTCATTGCAAATAAAAAAGTAGAAGAAGCCAAAAGCCAATTTAACAAAGCATTAAGCTTTAGTAGAGGACGAGATGGCATGATTAAAGACGCTAAAACACTAAGGCTAGTTGCTAGTGCTCTAGTAAGCACTGAAAATAAGGTAGTTGATGAGGCTTTAAACCACATAAAAAATGCGCTTGAAATTGCACCTCAAGACTATGATGTATTAATTGCTGCAGGAGATGTTTATCTTGAAATGAACAAAGGTGGAGATGCTGCAACACAATACGAAAGAGCCGAGGTTGTTGATCCTAAAAACCCAAAAGCATTTACTCGTGTTGCTACTATATGGTTACGCGTACGTAATTCAGAACAAACTCTAACAGATTTAAACAAAGCTTTGGCAATTGATCCTAACTATGCTCCAGCATTAAAGCTAATGAGTGAATTATACTATAAATCAAAAAAATACCAATTAGCTAAAGATTATTACACCAAATATTTAGATAACTCAGAACCAAGTTTAGCTAACCAAAAACGATTTGCGAAAATATTATTCAATTCGAAAGAATATGAAGATGCGTTGCCCAAAATATTGGATGTAATAAAATTAGAAGACAGTGATGTATATATGCACCGTATGGCGGGTTACAGCTATTTTGAAGTTGGAGAATTGAAGAAAGACACAAGCATGTATCGCCAAGGTGTTGCAGAAATTGAATTATTTTTAAGCAAAATTGCAACTGATAAAATGTTAGCCAGCGATTACGAATATTTAGGTAAACTATATAGCCGTATTCCTGGTAAAGATAGCCTTGCAGTAATTAATACGAGCAAAGCAATTGAAATGGCTCCTGATAAAATAGAACTTTTAAAGGAAGCTGGTATGGTATATAACAAAATCAAACGTTTTGATAAATCAATCGTGTGCTTTGAAACATATATTAGTAAAACAAATAAAATCATTCCTGCTGATTACTACTTGCTTGGTATGGCTTCCTATTTTGGCAAATCATTACCTAAGGCAGACAGTGCATTTGCAAAATTAATAGAGGTCAAACCCGATTATGCGGATGGTTATTATTGGAGAGGAAATGTGCAAGCTTCCTTAGATACGGAAGCTAAAGATACTTTAGGCTTAAGCTCATATATAACCTATGTAAGTATGGTTGAAGCTACACCTGAAAAGTATAAAAAGAATCTTATCGTTTCTTATGATTACTTAGCTAAGTACTACATAAAACAAGAGAAAGATACGATTGCAAAAGGATACTTAGAAAAAATAATTGCCCTAGACCCCAATAATAAACAAGCTAAAGAATACCTAAAATCATTAGGTGGTAAATAATACGCTTCAACATTAAAATTAAACGTCAAGCAGTCTATTGCTTGGCGTTTTTTAATACATTATTACTTATGTAGACCAAGCCTGTAGAGGTTTGTGTTATTGAAGCGTTTAAAAAAGCGCTTTTATATTTATGAAATTATGCAACCAAAATCATTTCAGCACTAACTGTTTTTAAGTACATATTTTATTTAAAAAACCAAACCTAACCAGCGCAATAATTAGCGTTTCGATAAAAGTCTTCATCAGCGAGTTATTATATTCTCATGGTTTCGAATATTTCTTATTCATACAAATGTATGCTAGAATCATGGTTGACAATGACACAATTTTAATAGAATTTTCGTCCTATGAACGAAATAGGTTAACAAAATTTAAGCAGCCACCATTGTTATTATTTGATCGAAATAAGTAATATTCGTTATTCAATTATAAAAGTTAGTTATAAAGAACGTAAATCCATGAAAGGCATTTGTAATCTATCCGCTATACCACTTCGTAAAGCCCCCGACAGTAAAAGTGAAATCGTTTCTCAACTTTTATTTGGTGATACTTTTTTGATTCATCATCTTGAAAACAGTTGGGTAAACATCACAACATTAAATGATAATTACAGTGGTTACATAAGTGATATACAATACCATTCATTTGACAACGACACCCAAAACTGGATAGTTAACACTAACTATCCATATTTAGAAGCTATTACAACGGAAGGAAAACTATTGCTTCCAGCGGGCTGTCTAATCCCAGATCAAACTAAAACCAATATTGGTCAACAAGAAATTACACTTACAAAAATTCCGCCTACAAAAAATACAAGTAACTTAGCCGAAATCGCATTGCAATATCTAAATGTGCCATACATGTGGGGTGGTAAAACACCTTTTGGTATAGATTGTAGTGGTTTTACCCAAATGGTTTACAAGCAATGTGGAGTAGATTTACCACGTGATGCATACCAACAAGCAAATATTGGAAAAACATTGGATTTTGTGCACGAATGTAAATGTGGCGATTTAGCTTTTTTTGACAATGAAGATGGAAAAATTACGCATGTCGGATTAATGTTAGATCACGAAAGAATTATCCATGCTTCAGGTAAAGTTCGAATTGATCTTTTAGATCACCATGGAATTTTGAATATTAGAGAGAACAAATACTCTCATAAATTAAGAATCATTAAAAGGATAAAATGAACACTCGCGCATCAAAATGAATAAACCAGCAAATAAATACTTATAGAATGTGGAATTAATTCTGATCCACGAAAACTAAAATTAATAATTTTGTGTTAATTTGAAGATATTAAAAACTAATAAAAACAATATGGCATTACAAAAAGGAGATAAAGCGCCTGCATTCAATTTGTTTAATACAGAAAAAAAGGCAGTTGCATTAGATGATTTTAAAGGAAAAAACTTAATTATACACTTTTTTCCACTCGCATTTACAGGTGTATGTACAACCCAACTTTGCACTGTAAGAGATGCCATCAGTATGTATAAAAATGATGCTGCTGATGTAGTTGCCATATCAGTTGATTCTATTTTTACTCTTGGTAAATTTAAGGAAGAGCAAAACCTGCCGTTTGATTTATTGAGCGACTTTAATCGCGAAGCCGCAACTGCTTACGATGCATTACACGAGGTGTTTCCAGCATTCGCAATGGAGCGTGTTGCAAAACGTGCTGCTTTTGTAGTGGATAAAAACGGAATTATTCAGTATGCGCAAGTATTGGAAAGCCCGGGTGATTTGCCTGATTTTGCGGCAATTAACGCAACCTTGTCAACTTTAAATTAATTTTTTTGTTTCTGTTCTTGCAAATACGACAAGTAAAACTATATTTGCACCACATTTAACAAAGGGTTTCGTAGCTCAATTGAATAGAGCATCTGACTACGGATCAGAAGGTTACAGGTTTGAATCCTGTCGAGACCACAAAATAAAACCACTGACGAGAGTTGGTGGTTTTTTGTTTTAACTCCAAACCAATAACTTTACAACAAACAAGCCTATTCCCCATGAATACTAAGCAACAAAAACTCGAAGCTTTTTCTCGCCTTTTGGATGTAATGGACAATTTGCGCGAGAAATGTCCTTGGGATATGAAACAAACCAACGAAAGTTTACGTCATTTAACCATCGAAGAAACCTACGAGCTTAGTGATGCCATCCTAAAAAGCGATGATACGGAGATTAAAAAAGAGTTAGGTGATGTATTATTACATTTAGTTTTTTATGCGCGAATTGGGAGCGAGAAAAAACAATTTGATATTGCTGATGTATGCAATGCACTTTGCGATAAATTAATTTACCGTCACCCACACATATATGGAGACGTAAAAGCGGATACTGCTGAACAAGTAAAAGAAAATTGGGAACAACTTAAACTGAAAGAAGGGAATAAATCGGTATTAAGCGGTGTTGCAAAAGGCACACCAAGTATTGTTAAAGCATTACGCATGCAAGAAAAAGCGGCTCAAGTTGGGTTTGACTGGCCTACTCCTGCCCAAGTATGGGCAAAAGTAGATGAAGAGTTAGCTGAACTAAAAGAAGAGTTTGAAACGAATCCTGCTTCTGAAAAAACAGAAAAAGAGTTTGGCGATTATTTGTTTTCATTAATTAACGTGGCACGTAAATATAACATCAATCCCGATGATGCGTTAGAAAAAACCAACCTGAAATTTATAGAACGGTTTCAATACATTGAAGAAAAGGCTAAAGTGCTAAGCAAAAACTTAATTGACATGACCTTAGAAGAAATGGATGCGTATTGGAATGAAGCGAAAATAAACCAACCCAAATAATATTTCTTTAACCCAAAATTGATGTAATAGTTATTTGACCTTAACGTTTGCTTGAGCTTGTATACCCAACTTGCCAACAAATTTACAAGGTATGAAAAAACAATTATTTTTCTTTTCAATTGCATTTATATTAGCCTGCATAGGTGATGTAAATGCCCAAATCACCCCCCAACTTTTAGGGCGTTACTCAACAGGACTATATGACAAAGCCTCCGCAGAAATCAATGCTTATCACTCTAAAAGTAAGCAACTATTTGTGACCAATGGTCCAGATACTTCTTTAAAGGTTGTAAGTTTAGCCAACCCAACTACTCCAGTTCAGGTTGCAACAATCTCAATCAAACCTTATGGTAGCGATTTAACATCGGTAGCTGTGAGTGGAGATTTAGTTGCAGTAGCAGTGGTAGATTCAACCGGCAAAACTGGTAATGGTAATATCGTTTTTTTTAATGCAAATACACTTGCATTTATTTCAAAAGTAAAAGTTGGTGCATTGCCAGATATGGTAACTTTTACTCCAAACGGATTAAAGGTTTTGGTAGCAAACGAAGGCGAGCCGAATGAGGGTTACACTATAGATCGTGAAGGATCAATCAGCATTATTGACATTGCTGGTGGTGCTGCAGGGATAACACAAGCAAATGTTCAAACTGCGGGTTTCACATCTTTCAACGGAACTAACATTGACCCTAAAATTAAAATCACAGGTCGTATTCAAACCGATAGCGGGACATTTTTACGCAACTCAACAATAGCAGAAGATTTAGAGCCAGAATATATCACCATCTCTGATGACAACGCAACAGCTTGGGTTACTTGCCAAGAAAACAATTGTATTGCTGAAGTAAATATTGCAACAGCAACAGTTACTCGTTTAATAGCTCTAGGATTTAAAAATTACAGTTTACCAGAAAACAAATTAGATGCATCTGATCAAGGTGGAGCAATCAATTTTGCTAATTATCCAGTATTTGGCATGTACCAATCAGATGCTATTAATAGTTTCAAAATAGGTTCAACTACCTATTTGGTAACTGCAAACGAAGGTGATGCACGCGCAGACTGGGGAGCAGCCAATAATGAGGAAGTTAGATTTGGTAATGCAAGTTATGTAGTAGATACAGCTAAGTTTGGCGGTGCTTCTGCTGTTGCAGCTTTAAAAGCAAACACAGCATTAGGCAGATTAAATGTAACCAACCGTTTTGGCGATTTTAACAATGACGGAAAGTTTGACAGTATTTTCGCTTACGGAGCTCGTTCGTTTTCGGTATGGAATGGAACAACAGGAGCTTTGGTATGGGATAGCAAAGATGAGTTTGAACAAAGAACAGCTGCATTATTCCCTGCAAATTTTAATGCAAGTAGTACAAACAATACATTCAAAAACAGAAGTGATGACAAAGGTCCAGAGCCAGAAGCACTGACTGTTGGTAAAATTTTAGATTCAACTTATGCGTTTATTGGATTGGAGAGAATTGGTGGTATCATGGTTTATAATGTAACCAATCCAAATGCTCCATACTATGTAAGTTATATCAATACGCGTAATTACGGTGTTACGCCAAGCTTGGCAAACATTGCAACGGTAGGCGATTTAGCTCCAGAAGGTTTAACTTTTGTGCCAGCTAGCCAAAGCCCAAATGGTAAAAATTTATTATTGGTTTCAAACGAAACGAGTGGTACAATTGCTATCATCCAATTAAACACACGCAATACAGGAAGTGCTTACCAAATGCAAATTTTGCATTCAGGTGATATGGAAAGCGGTTTATCTGCAGTTGTTGATGCGCCAAATTATGCTGCCATTATGGATAAATTGGAAGACCAACATGTAAACACTTTAATATTATCATCAGGCGACAATACATTACCTGGCCCGTTTTTGTCTTCAGGTGAAGATCCTTCATTGCAAACACCTTTGCGCAACACTGCTGCAAGATATTACAGCGGAACACAAGCGTTGCGCGCAGCAATTGGCCGCGCAGATATTGCTATTATGAACATCATTGGTTTCAACGCATCTGCATTAGGTAACCATGAATTTGATTTAGGAACGACAGACTTAAATGGACAAATTGGTGTTGATATTAGAAGCAATGGTGCTGACAAACGCTGGTTAGGAGCACAATTCCCATATGTAAGTTGCAATTTAAACTTTAGCAACGATGTAAACTTAAGTTACTTATATACCAACCAAATATTAAGAGATACTGCGTTCAAAACATCTCCAACAATTACAAACAATAACCAAAAGCGTGGTCTTGCACCATCCGTAATTATTGAGCGAAACGGAGAAAAAATCGGTATAGTTGGAGCCACTACACAAGTTTTGGCAAAAATTTCATCTCCAGGTTTCACTTCAATCATTGGCCCACAAGTTGATGACATGCCAGCTTTAGCTGCTATTATTCAACCCGTGGTTGATTCATTAATCGCAAAAGAAGGTGTAAACAAAATTATTTTGTTGGCACATTTGCAACAAATTGCTAACGAAAAAGCATTGGCTCCGTTATTAAGAAACGTAGATATCATTATCTCTGGTGGTAACCATGCAATTTCAGCAGATGGCAACGATAGACTGATTGCTGGTAATGTTAGAACAGAACAATATCCTATAAGAACAACAAGTTTAACATCTCAACCAATGGTTATTTTAAATAACTCAAGCGAGTGGAAATACGTTGGTCGTTTTGTATGCGACTTTGACAGCGCAGGTGTATTGCTTCCAAATTTATTGGATTCAACCATTAACGGTGTTTACGCAAGCGATTCATTAACTGTAACTTCACTTTGGGGTAACTACAATGCAGCTTTTGCAGCCGGTACAAAAGGTGCAGATGTGCGCATAATTTGTAATGCTGTAAACAATGTTATTTTGGCTAAAGATGGAAATATCATTGGTAAGTCAAGGGTGTTTTTAGAAGGAAGAAGAAACTTTGTTCGCACAGAGGAAACCAACCTAGGTAATCTTTCATCAGATGCTAACTTATGGTATGCTAAACAATACGACCCACAAGTTCGTGTTTCATTGAAAAACGGTGGCGGAATTCGCTCAGCCGTTGGCACCGTAAATGCAGTCGGTGGAAATGTTACTTTAGAATCAACACAAGCAAACCCAACTGCCAATAAAGCTGCCGGAGATATTTCGCAATTAGACGTTGAAAATTCATTACGTTTTAATAATGGGTTGGTAATTGTAACTACAAATGCTGCGGGTTTACGCAGATTATTGGAGCATGGTATTGCTGCTTCTACACCTAATGCAACTCCAGGTCAATTTCCGCAAGTGGGTGGAGTTGCTTTCAGTTATGATACCACGCGTTCAGCCAATAATCGCATTGTTTCAATGGTTATTATTGATTCATTAGGAAACAAACAAGATACAATTGTTCGCAATGGTGTGTTATTTGGCGATACATCTAGAATGTATAAAACAGTAACATTAAACTTCTTAGCTAATCCATCATCAGTAGGCTCACCAGTAGGTGGCGATAATTATCCTTTCCCTCAAGTGGTAACTGCAAGGGTTAATTTGGATACAGCAATAAAAAGTACAGGTACAGCAACTTTTGCTGGAATTGGTAGCGAGCAAGATGCATTTGCTGAGTATATGTTAGCTCGTCACAATACTTTGGGAACTGCATTTTCACTAAGAGATACAACGTTGCAAGGTGACAAACGCATTCAACTGTTAAATGCACGTGTTGATTCTATCATCTTCCAATATCCAACATTAACTTTGGCACAAGCTCGCGCAGCAACTCCTTCATCGGTTGTCAAAACACGTGGTATTGTAACAAGAGCATGGGGTCGCTTTATATACATACAAGATGCAACAGGTGCAATTGGTGTTCGCCAATCATCAGGTGCGATGGTTGATTCCATTATCACAAATGGAATACGCCAAGGAGATAGTATTGAAGTTATTGGAGTTCGTGCTGATTTTAACAATTATGCTCAAATTACTGTATCAACTGGTGCTTACACCACTACAAGTAGTATTACAAGATTAGCCACAGGAAGACCATTGCCTGCAGCACAAGTTTTAACTGTAAAGCAGTTCTTAGCCAGTCCAGAAAGTTTCGAAAGTGAATTAGTTCGTATTGTTAATCTTCGTACATCAGCATCAGGAGCATTTGCAAGCAGCACCAACTACAATGTTTGGGATGGATCATCTGTTGGCGATACCACTGTACTTCGTGTAATTGCATCACAAGATTCTGAGGTTGATGATGCCCCAGCAATTAATATTCCTTCCTTTTTCACATTTGAAGGAACCGTTATTCAATTCTGTTCATCACCTACCAGTGGATGTAATATTGGCTACCAATTACAAGGAATTCGCAAAACCGATATTATACCTCAGTTAGCTCCATTCAACCTAATAAGCCCAGCAAACAATGCCCGAATTGAAGTTGCTAAAAATAGCCCTGATGCTATTTTAATTAATTGGTCAGCCTCAAACAATACAGCTAAATACAGATGGAAAGCAACCATACCTGCCGGCAATTTCAACATACCATTGCTAAACCTACCGTCTGATATCAACGGAACAGATACTAAGTTAACGCTTACCAGTGGTGCAATTGATGCCATATTAAAATCTAATGGTTTAAAAGTAGGTGATTCTATCACATTAAAATGGACAGTTTATGCTTTAGAAACAAATGACTCATTACAGGCTGCACAAACCTTCAATATTACGCTTGCAAGAAAACGTATCTTAGGTAACTTTAATTTAACTGCTCCAGCAAATAATGTAACAGTTGCCATAGACTCGAACAACAGTACGCCAATTAACATCAGTTGGTCAGCGTCAACTAATGCCACAAAATACAAATGGTTGGCAATAGCTGCAGGTGGTAACTTTAATAACCCGTTATTAAGCCTTACTTCGGATAACAATGGTACTACAAACACGCTAAGTTTAACATCTGGTGCTGTGGATGCAGTGCTAGCTAGCAATGGAGTAAAGGACGGAGATTCATTATCGTTAAGCTGGACCGTTAGGGCCATTGAACAAGAAGATTCTATCCTTGCTAACCAAACCTTTATTGTTAAATTTGTTCGCACCAAAAATGTGGGTTTAGGCAAGTATGACATCAGCAACAAGGTAAATATTTATCCGAACCCTACCTCGGAATTGATAAATATTACTACAACAAACTTAACTGGTGAAGGGCAAATTACTTTGACTGATTTAACTGGACGATTGGTTTTAACATCAAATATTAATTTAGATAAAAACCAAACAAGTGTTGATGTGTCAAAACTAAATCAAGGCATCTATTTTCTGAAAGTTGTTACCCAACAAGGAAACGCAACTTTTAAAGTAAATATTCAATAAAATTTACACGCATTTTATAACTAAAAAGCAGGCCATGGCCTGCTTTTTTTATTCCTAGATTTATAGTTTTAAAGTATATTAGCGCATAAATTATTTTATGGCTACAATACAATTTTATGGTGCCGCTCAAGTTGTAACTGGCAGTAAGCATCTAATTACAACAGCTCATGGTAAAAAACTAATTTTAGATTGTGGATTGTTTCAGGGAAGAATAGATAACCGAGATGAGATGAACCGACACTTTGGTTTTGATCCTCACGATTTAGATTATGTCATTTTATCACATGCGCACATTGACCACTCTGGCTTATTGCCACGTTTAGTAAAAGAGGGTTTCAGAGGTATTATTTTCGCTACCCCAGCAACAATTTCTTTGTGCGAAATCATGTTGTTAGACTCCGCCTTTATACAAAATGAAGATTTACGTTATATAAATAAACGCAAAATTAAACGAGGAGAAGAGCCTATTGAAGCACTTTATGATGTGCTTGATGTAGAAAAAACTTTAGACTTGATGATTCCCGTTGAGTATGAAGAGACTATTAAAATAGATCCCGATATTACATTAACATTTACTGATGCAGGACATTTATTAGGAAGTGCAGCTGTGCATGTTGACGTAACTTGTAAAAAAGGCAAAAAAACGAAAATTACTTTTACGGGTGACATTGGCCGATTAAACGACCAAATACTTCGCTCGCCACAACCTTTTAGGCAATGTGATGTGTTGATTTGCGAAAGTACATACGGAAACCGACTACACCCCAAACCTGCTGATATAGAATTGCAATTGTTGAATGTAATTCGTGAGACATGTGTGGAGCAAAAAGGTAAATTAATCATTCCTGCTTTTAGCATAGATAGAACGCAAGATTTAATTTATATGCTAGATCAGTTTGCCAATAAAGGATTGTTACCAACCATAAAAGTATTTGTAGATAGTCCATTATCAACTAAAGCAACTGCTGTAATTCGCAAACACGAAGAGTGCTTCAACGAAAACTTTCTAGAATACATACGCAAAGATCCAGACCCATTCGGGTTTAAAAATTTAACTTATGTAAGTGATGTTAACCAATCGAAAGGAATTAACGATATTCAAGAACCTTGCATCATCATTTCGGCATCAGGTATGGCAGAAGCAGGACGAATTAAACACCATATAGCCAACAATATTCAAAACCCCAAAAACACCATTTTAATGGTGGGATATTGCACCCCTGAAAGTTTAGGTGGTAAATTAAAAGCGGGGGCTAAAGAAGTGAAAATATTTGGTGAAATGTATCCTGTAAATGCTAAAGTAATTAACATGGATTATTTCAGTGCACATGCCGATTATGGAGAAATTATAAAATACCTTGAACACCAAAAAGCAAATAAAGTAAAACAAGTGTTTTTAGTACATGGAGAAATTGAAGCACAAGAATCACTAAAAGAAAAATTGGAAGAGGTAGGTTATACCAATATTGCCATACCTAAAATGGAAGAACAATTTGAAATCATAAGCTAAATTTCATTTTATAAATTTCACAGAACATAACTTGGTGCTTTTCTAGGTATACAGAATAGGAAGAATCAAGAAAAATTTAAATAACATTAAGTTACACATCATAATCATTTGGGTTTCCAATTAAATAGCAGATTTAAATTTAACAATCTTATTGAGGTGTAAGTCATAATTGAATACAAGCTAGTATATTATGCATATAAATATTAATTGATGATCAACCCGACTAGGTAATGATTTTATATTTTTATTGAAAATTCTAGAAAACTTTAACCAAACTTACCATCAAATTCAAAACCCAGAAAACAAACTAGTCGATCTGTAAGTTAACATAGAACCAAAAATTTAACAACTCTTAGCATGAAAGAATCTAAACGTAATATACTATTTCTAATACTGGGCTCCTTTTTTATTGCTAACGCTATCATTGCTGAGTTTGTTGGCGTGAAAATTTTTTCGGTGGAAGAAACATTAGGTATATCTCCATTCCAAATAAAACTTCTTGGCGATACCTACTCGTTTAACATGACAGCGGGCGTTTTGCTTTGGCCAATGGTATTTGTTATGACTGACATCATTAACGAATATTATGGTAAACATGGTGTGCGTTTGTTTTCATACATAGCTGCAGCTTTAATTACCTATGCATTTTTAGCGGTTTACGCAACAATACAAACCGTACCGGCAGGATTCTGGGTTACGAAACAAACAGCACAAGGCACGTTAAACATGCAACTGGCATTTAGCAGTATTTTTGGACAAGGATTATGGATTATTATAGGTTCGTTAGTTGCATTTTTATTCGGGCAATTGGTTGATGTGTATACCTTTCATTTAATTAAAAGTAAAACAGGCGATAAAGCTCTTTGGCTGCGCAGCACAGGTTCAACCTTGGTATCTCAATTTATCGATAGTTTTGTGGTGCTAATTATTGCCTTTTATATTGGAGGAGACTGGCCATTAAAACTAGTTCTTGCAGTTGGTGTGGTAAATTATTTATATAAATTCATCGTTGCAATTGCGCTTACGCCATTGTTATACATCATACACGCTGTTATTGATAATTATTTGGGTAAAGACCTGGCCAAACAAATGATGAAGGAAGCTGCAAAAGACTAGTTAAGTTGGTTTTAGCTAGTGGTGAAATTCATATTCTTTAAAACACACCACTAATCAGCAGCTCCCATTCCAAAATCCTGCCTCAATCTTCCACATCATTTTACTATCTTGTGCCACTTTAAAATTATATTAATGGAACTTAACAACAATGCTTATTACGCGGGAGGCGTGAAGTTAACCGATGTGGCCAAAGAGTTTGGCACTCCAGTTTATGTTTATAATGCAGATAGAATTATTTCTCAGTATAAACGCTTGAAAAACGCATTTAACCCTATTGATATAAAGATAAAATACGCTTGCAAGGCATTAAATAACACGGCTATTTTAAAGTTACTTAAGAATGAGGGAAGTGGATTAGATACGGTATCTATTAACGAAGTAAAATTAGGACTACGAGCAGGATTTAAACCAAACGAAATTATTTTTACGCCTAATTGTGTGGGCATAGATGAAATTAAAGAAGCAGTAGACTTAGGAGTACACATCAACATAGATAACATTAGCATTTTAGAACAATTTGGTGCCATTTACGGCAATACTGTATCTTGCTGTATTCGTCTAAATCCGCATATTATGGCTGGCGGTAACAGTAAAATTAGCACGGGTCATATTGATAGTAAATTTGGAATCAGCATATATCAATTACGCCACGTAGTGCGTGTTGTAAAATCTAACAATATGCACATTAACGGCTTGCACATGCATACCGGAAGCGATATTTTAGATGCAGGCGTATTTTTACAAGGTGCTGAAATTTTATTTGATTGCGCGAAGGATTTTCCTGATTTATCTTTTATTGATTTTGGCAGCGGATTTAAAGTAGCTTATAAAGAAAATGATATTACCACAGATATTGAAGAGCTAGGACAATTGTTAGGTTCTCGCTTTACCGCTTTTTGCAAAGAATATGGTCGCGAATTAGAATTATGGTTTGAACCAGGTAAATTTTTGGTGAGTGAAGCCGGTTATTTCTTAGTCAAATCAAACGTAATAAAACAAACTACAGCTACTGTTTTTGTAGGAGTTGATAGTGGCTTAAACCACCTAATTCGGCCCATGTTGTACGACTCATACCACGAAATTGTAAACATTAGCAACCCCGATGGTAAACAACGCATATATACTGTAGTAGGTAACATATGCGAAACAGATACTTTTGGATGGGACCGCAAACTTAACGAAGTACACGAAGGCGATATTCTTTGTTTTAAAAATGCTGGTGCATACGGCATAACCATGGCAAGTAATTACAATGCACGCTTAAAACCAGCCGAGTTACTAATTTACAAAGGAAAAACACATCTTATTCGCAAACGTGAAACATTAGAAGACATGATCTTAAACGAAGTAACCTTTAACTTATAATATTCAAAAAGCTTTCAATTTAGATGAGCGTTTTTGTTTTTAATGAACCTTGGGCGTTACCCATCCTAGCGCAAATCGTCCAAATAAGGGTCGGGCTATGCGCTGCTATCTTTTGCCCTACCCTACCATCCACCCAAAACAAAAGGATATACGCTTTTATCCCTAACGCAATTATTACCCAAATTAACAATACTTACTAAACAGCAACGCTTTTTTATATATTGCTATTCAATTTCATTACTCACGCAACATGAAAAAAATATTTATCACCCTATTATCGCTGTGTATGCTACAACAAACTTACGCGCAACAAAAACTCACTCCAGAAACCTTGTGGCAACTTGGACGTGTAGGTAACCCGGTGGTTTCAACCGATGGAAAACAAGTATTGTTTGAAGTTAAAAACTATGAGGTGGCTACTAATAAAGGAGCAAATACAGTTTACCTAATTCCATCGGCTGGAGGAAATCCAGTTAATGTTGTTAAACCAGAAACAGGAGCTTTTGGTACACGTTTTCGTCCTGATGGACAACGTTTAACTTTCATGTCGGCTAAAGATGGTGAGGTACAATTATACGAAGCCAATTTAGATGGCAGTAACATCATTCAAATAACTCAGGTTAAAGGTGGTATTGAAGGGTATAAGTATGCTCCTGCCATGAACAACTTAATGTACATAGCCAAAGTTAAATTAGAAGAAACAGTAACCGAAATGTATCCTGATCTCCCTTTAGTGAAAGCGCGTATCATTGATGGTTTATATTATCGTCATTGGGACTCTT
>JBILPP010000149.1:0-4884 GCA_044373765.1 Bacteroidia bacterium | reverse complement strand
TTTCTTCTTTAGTTGCGTTTTTGATAGACTCTTTTAACGCTCTCATTTCATCATGATTTTGCTTCACAATTACTTTAAGTTTTGTTTCTTGATTAGAACTTAGATTAAGTCTTTTGCTCATTTTCGCAAATGCACTATCTTTATTCATGTGTTTGTGTTGAAGTTTGCGTTCTCCTTTATTCTGTCCTTGTACCTGAGTTAACGAGGCAATCCCAACTAATGCAATCAATGTAATTGCCCAAAGTTTAATTGTAGTTTTCATAATTTATGGTTTTTAAGAATGTTCGACAACTTAAAGATAACAAGGTTTAATGATAGAACAAATAAAATTGTACTAATATCAAATTCAGCCTTAACTTTGTAGTTCAAAATTTTATTATTCAATCAACAGGGCTATTTACCCTGCTATGTTTTGGAATTATGAGTAAACACGGAAAAATTTTGGTCGCCATGAGTGGCGGCCTAGACAGTACAGTTACCGCAGTTATGCTGCGAGAAGAAGGTTATGAAGTTGTAGGAGTAACCATGAAAACATGGGATTACGCAACAAGTGGCGGGAGTAAAAAAGAAACTGGTTGCTGCAGTCTCGATTCAATTAATGATGCCAGAAGTATTGCTGTTAAGCATGGCATTCACCACATGATTTTAGATATAAGAGACGAGTTTGGTGATTTCGTTATCGAAAATTTTGTAGATGAATATTTGGCTGGGCGTACTCCAAACCCATGTGTTTTATGCAATACACACATTAAATGGGAAGCCCTTTTAAAAAGAGCCAATCAGTTGGATTGTGATTTTATTGCCACTGGACACTACGCCAATGTACGTGAAGAAAATAATAGGTTTGTGGTGAGTAAGGGTTTAGATGAAAACAAAGATCAATCATACGTTTTGTGGGGGTTAACACAACAAAGTTTATCTCGCACTCAATTTCCGCTTGGTAAATACCGCAAAAGTGAAATACGCCAAATGGCTCTTGACATGGGGTATGATGAATTGGTGAAAAAAAGTGAAAGCTACGAAATATGTTTTGTTCCTGATAACGATTACCGTGGGTTTTTAAAGCGTAGAGTTGAAGGCCTTGAAGAGCGCGTTGATGGAGGTAACTTTGTTAATCGCGAGGGTAAAATTCTGGGTAAACACAAAGGATATCCTTTTTATACCATTGGTCAACGTAAGGGGCTAGAAATTGCAGTAGGTGAGCCTTTGTATGTTGTTTCTATACACCCTGAAACCAATACTGTTGTGTTGGGGAAAGAGGAAGAGCTAAACCGAAAAGGCATGTGGGTGCGTGGTTTAAATATGGGTAAATATTCAGGGTTAACAGAACCTTTAGAAGCAGTAACCAAAATCAGGTACAAAAATGCGGGAACTGCCAGTACATTGCACCAAGAAGGCAGCCGAATGAAAATTATTTTTGATGCAGATGTTAAAGGAATAGCCCCAGGACAATCTGCGGTGTTCTATGAAGGCGATGATGTTCTAGGAGGCGGATGGATTGAAAGTAGTTTCGAAGTATAGTAAATGCTTTTCAATACCAAATATCAAGTATATTCGTTTCATCAATATTGCATGAAAAAACTACTCTTTTTACTAGGCATACTCATAGTTGTAGCGGGGTGTAATCGAAATAATGATTCAGAACTTCCACCAAGAATTGGAGTAAATTACTTTCCATTAAAAGTTGGTCAAACGTGGGTTTATAAAGTTGATTCCATAGCTTATGATGATAATGGACCAATTCAGGCAATAGATACTTTTTATTATCAATACAAAGAGCAAATTACCGACTTCATCATTGATGACATGGGACAACCTCTTTATATCATCAATCGTTATTATAGGCTACATGATAGTGATACTTGGCAACAAGTAAGAAATTATTCAGCTCAAATTATTGACAATAAAGCAGAGCGTGTTGAGGAAAATACACGTTATGTAAAGCTCGTTTTTCCTCTTAAATCGCGCAATACATGGAACGGAAATATGTTTAATGCCAAGGGCACCCAAATATATAAATTAATCGATTATGAGTTTCCATACACTTTTCAGTCATCTGTTTACAAAAGCATAAAAATTGAGCAAGTGAACATATTGAACTTTATTGAAGAAATTAAGCGATACGAAAAGTACGCAGAAAATATTGGAATGGTAGAAACATTATATGACTCATTAAATACTCAAACAACAGGAACCAAGGGGTTTCGTTGTAGAATAAATCTGGTGAGTTTTACCCAATAGCATGAGGGTTGTATTTCGCTTTATATTGTTGTTATTTATTTGTGGCGCAATAACAGCAAATGCACAGCAAAAAATAGCATATAAATTTGCCGTTTTTTTTAATAACAAAGATACGGCAACATACCCAATTTCAAATCCTGAATTATTCTTGTCGGCCAACTCAATAGCTCGTAAGCAGCAACAAAATATTGGCTTCGACATGTTAGATGTTCCCGTTAATTCAGTACACATTAAAGCATTAATAAAAGCAGGATTTAATGTGCACAATACCAGCCGATGGTTTAATTGTGCGATTGTTTTTTCTGATAATAAACAAGCAGCTGACAGCCTTAAAAAGATTGTTGGTGTAATGCAAGTAATTGATGTAGGATTCAGTGTAAAAAAAACGATTGCGCAAAACAGCAAAGCAGTTGATATGGGTGAAATGATTTCTCAATTAGAGCAAAATTCCCCTAAGGTAAATGATAAAAATAAACAAGATTCAAATATCTATGGGTCTGGTTTCGCGCAAGCAGGAATGATTAATGCTACAGGGCTTCATCAAATAAATTTAAATGGCAGTGGGGTTACCATTGCCATAATTGACGCGGGTTATAGAAATGCCAATAAACATATAGTATTTAAGCATGCGCTAAAACAAGTAATTGCTACTTACGATTTTGTTGATATGGAGACGAATGTTTTTGATAACGATGATCATGGCACAGCCGTTTGGAGTTGTTTGGCGGCTAACGATACTTTTAGTTTTATAGGCACAGCTCCTTCAGCCAAGTATGTACTTTTGCGATCGGAAGATGCCACAACAGAGTTTCCTGTTGAAGAGTTTTATTGGGCGATAGCCGCTGAATATGCTGATAGTATAGGGGCTGATATCATCAGTTCTTCATTAGGTTATAATGAATTTGATCACGATAAATATAACTATGAGCAAAAGCATCTTGATGGTAAAACAACCTGGATTACACAAGCGGCAAACCTTGCATCCCAAAAAGGGTTGTTTGTGATTAATAGCGCAGGTAATGAAGGCGATAATGCATGGAAACAAATTGCGTTTCCTGCTGATGCAAATGAGGTGATTACAGTTGGTGCAGTTGATAAAAAACAACGATTTGCAGGGTTTTCTTCTATTGGCCTAACAGCAGATGGTCGTATTAAGCCAGATCTAATGGCTTTAGGGGAAAACGCAACAATTGCAAGTGAAATGGGTTCAATTTACGAGGGTGATGGTACCAGTTACTCGTGCCCTATTTTAGCGGGTGG
Source organism: Bacteroidia bacterium (assembly GCA_044373765.1). Lineage (GTDB taxonomy): Bacteria > Bacteroidota > Bacteroidia > UKL13-3 > UKL13-3 > UBA6183. The sequence goes on along the minus strand of JBILPP010000149.1, from coordinate 1,383 downwards.
TATTGCTTGTTTGTGGCCTCTAATAAAAAACAACAACGCTACTCAAATTATAAATTGGTTACACATGAGTGGATCATACTACTATAAGCCTAATAAGTATTTTGGTTATGGAGTTCCTGATTTATATTTAGTATACCAATTTGCAATTAATTACCAAAAAGATACCTTACTTGATGTTCGTGTATTAGATGATAACAACCATCATTTAACCTATTACGCAAACCATAAAGAAAAACTAAAAATCATACTTGTTAACGCACTAGGCAAGCCGGTTTTTTCTCAAACAGAAAACGTGAAACATCCGGGTATAATAAGATTTAAATTACATGGTTCTAAAAAGCTTAAACGAGGCGATTATATTATACAAATTTCAAGTGATGATAAAAAAACAGTGCAACGGTTCGTAGTGAATTAGCCTTTATTTTCTTTTTACGAATCACGCTTGCTCTGAAACAGTTTTTAGTTGCCAATTGCGCAATTGATAAACAATATTTACAATTAATTACAAGGAAATTTTAAATAAAATATCAGGAGTGGAAAGTGATTTGTATACAAATATTTCAAGTGTATTTTCTCACAATTAAGGGACTATTCCAATGGTTGATAGAGATGAATAATTTTTATAAAAGGTTTGTTAAATCCGTTGATCCAATCGGCCGTTTCACTGTAAATCCTTCTGCGTATGTAACGTTAATTAATCTCCCATATTGGCGCGCTCTGCCTTCTAAAAAAGCCCAAAAATCTGCTGATGAAATAGGTGTCTCTGGCTCGTTTGTGTTTGATGCTGGATTAAAAAACTGCGATTTAAACGCTTTTATGGCTTCATTTTTTTGTTTGAAATAAGGAGTAATATCAAAAATCACATCTGGTTTAGTGTAATAATCTTGTATATAATGGTAAGTAGATTTTGGCCTCCAAGCCTCCTGTATTTTGCCATCAATTTGAGTTTCTATCTTACGTAAACCACTTAAAAAACAGGCATCATGTACCAAGTCGCCTGCACGTCCGTGGTCGATATGTCTATCTGTTTCACTGTTGCATAAAACTATTTCTGGTTGGTACTTGCGTATCATTGTAATTACTTTTAGTAAGCTTTCTTCGTCTTTCGCAAAAAAACCATCCCTCATTCTTAAGTTTTCGCGCGCATGTATTCCTAATATTTTTGTTGATTCAGCGGCTTCTTCATCTCGTAAGTCAGCCGATCCGCGTGTGCCTAATTCTCCACGGGTTAAATCAACAATACCCACTTTTTTACCCAAAGCGATATGTGCCAATAAAGTCCCCGCTGCGGCTAATTCTACATCATCAGGATGTGCTGCAAATGCTAAAATATCAAGTTTCATGATGCGAATATAAGTGTGTTTGGTCTAAACTGTTCGTGTT